>DATMKC010000405.1:0-2745 GCA_035553555.1 Egibacteraceae bacterium
GTGTGCAGTTGCTCCGGGATATCGGAGGAACTGCACACAGTGTGCAGTTGCTGCGGGCGCCGTCGCCGCCGACCGCCACGTTCCCGATCCGCACCGTGCCCAAGGGCCCGTGGGCGTACCTGCGCATCGCGGGCGGCTGCGACCGTGTCTGCACGTTCTGCGCGATCCCCAGCTTCCGAGGCCGCTTCGTCTCCCGGCCCATGGACGAGCTGCTCGCCGAGGCGCGCTGGCTCGCCGACGGCGGCGCCCGCGAGCTGGTCTGCGTCAGCGAGAACACCACGAGCTGGGGCAAGGACCTGCCCGACGGCCGTCACGGCATCGTCAAGCTGATCCGCGGCTTCGAGCAGGTCGACGGCCTGGAGCGCGTCCGGCTCATGTACCTGCAGCCCGCGGAGATCATCCCGGAGCTGCTCGACGCGATGGTCGCCTCGCCGGTGGTGGCGCCGTACTACGACCTGTCCCTGCAGCACGCCAGCGAGCCGGTCTTGAACGGCATGGCGCGCTCGGGCAGCCCGGAGCGCTTCCTGGCGCTCATCGAGGGCATCCGCCGCCGCGACCCCGCCGCGGTGTTCCGCAGCTCGTTCATCCTGGGCTTCCCGGGCGAGACCGAGCGCGACGTCGAGGTGCTGGCGGAGTTCCTTCGGCAGGCGCGGCTGGACTGGGCGGGCTTCTTCACGTTCTCCGTGGAGGAGGGCACGCCGTCGGCGACCATGCCCGGCCAGGTGCCCCACGAGGAGGCCGCCGCCCGGCGCGACGCGATGGTCGAGCTGTACGAGGCGCTGGCGGAGGACAACACGGCCGGCTTCGTCGGGCGCACCCTGGACGTGCTGATCGAGGAGCAGGACGGCCCGGACGCCGTCGGGCGCAGCTACCGCGAGGCGCCGGAGACCGACGGCGAGGTGCGCCTGCCCGGCTGCGAGATCCCGCTCGGCCGCATGCTGCCGGTGCGGATCACGGGCGCCGACGGCGTGGACCTGATCGGCGTGCCCGCATGACCGAGGCGGAGCCGCGCTGGCTGAACTGGCCGAACGCGTTCACGCTCCTGCGGGTCGCGCTGGTCCCGGTCATCGCGCTGCTGCTGTTCGCCGACACCGAGGCGGCCCGCTGGTGGGCCTTCGCCGTGTTCGTGTTCGCCGCGCTCACCGACACCGTGGACGGCTGGCTCGCCCGCCGCTACGTGGGCGTGACCCGCTGGGGGCAGCTCGCCGACCCGGCCGCCGACAAGGCGCTCATCGTCGGCGCCCTGGCGGTGCTGGCCGCCAGGGGCGAGCTGCCGTGGTGGGCGGTCGGCGTCATCGTGCTGCGCGAGGTCGCGGTCACCGTGCAGCGCAGCGTGCTGGTGCGCCGCGGCGTCGTCATGCCGGCCAGCGCGCTCGGCAAGGTCAAGACGGTCACGCAGGTGGTCGCCGTCACGCTGTACCTGCTCCCGGCGGCGCCGGCCGCGCTGGCGGATGTGGCGCTGGCGCTCGCCGTGCTGGTGACCGTCGTCAGCGGCCTGGAGTACGCCCTGCGCGGAGGCCGCCGGTGAGGGCGGAGGTCGTCGCCGTCGGCTCCGAGCTGCTGATGGGCGAGGGGGTCGACACCAACAGCGCGTGGATCTCCGCGCGGCTGGCCGAGATCGGCGTGGACGTGCACCGGCACACCACGGTGGGGGACAACCTGGAGCGGCTGACCGCCGTGCTGCGCGAGGCGGCCGAGCGCGCCGACGCCGTCGTCGTCACCGGCGGCCTGGGGCCCACGCAGGACGACCTGACGCGCTTTGCGGTCGCAAGGGTGGCGGGGGTGGAGCTGGAGCGGCGCGAGGACCTGGCGCAGTGGCTGCGCGACTACTTCGCGCGCGCGGGCCGTGAGATGCCGGAACGAAACCTCGTGCAGGCCGACATCCCCGCCGGCGCCCGCGTCCTGGAGGCGGCGGGCACGGCCGCCGGCTTCGTGGTGGAGCTGCCCGGTTCCGTCGTCTACTGCGTGCCGGGCCCGCCGAGCGAGATGAAGATCCTCATGGAGCGCGACGTGCTGCCGGACCTGGCGCGCCGCGGCGGCCTGGCGGTCACGCTGTCGCGCACGGTGCACACCGCCGGCATCGGCGAGGCCGCGGTGGCCGAGGCCTGCGCCGGGCTGGTCGAGCGCCTGGACCGCGAGGGCGGCGTGACGCTGGCCTTCTACGCCTCGGGCGGCGAGACGCGCGTGCAGCTTCGGGCGAAGGCGTCCACGCGGCAGGAGGCCGAGGCGCTGCTCGCGCCCGTGGTCGAGGAAGTGGTCGCGCTGCTCGGCCCGGGCTTCGCGGGGCTGGACGGAGAGGGCGTCGAGCACGCGATCGCGCGCCTGCTGCGGGAGGCCGGCCTGACGCTGGGGCTGGCGGAGTCGGTGACCGGCGGCGGCGTGGGCGCCCGCCTGGTGCGCGTCGCCGGGGCCAGCGACTGGCTGCGCGGCGGCCTGGTGGTCTACGCCACGGACGCCAAGCGCGACCTCGCGGGGGTGGACGCGGGACTGCTGGAACGCCACGGCCCGGTGAGTGAGCCGATCGCCGCGGCGCTGGCGCGCGCCGCGGCCGAGCGCCTCGGCGCCGACGTCGGCCTGGCCGTGGTCGGCGTCGCCGGCCCCGCCACCCAGGGCGACCAGCCGGTCGGGACCGTCTGCCTGGGCTTCGCGTTCCCGGCCATGGGCGTCGAGCGCACGCGCACGCTGCGCACCCCGGCCCGCGAGCGCGGCGAGGCGCTGGAATTCGCCGCCAGCGCAGCCCTGGAC
>DATMKC010000406.1:0-2503 GCA_035553555.1 Egibacteraceae bacterium
GTCCCGCCGAAAGCACCCCGGCACCAATCATCGAACGCGATCGCCGCATCCTGGTACTCGGCGTCGCTGCCCGTCCACCAGGCGGAGTCGAGGGCCAGCAGGCGGTCACGCAGCGGCTGCCAGCGCGGATCGTGCGCCGCCGCGCGTGCGGTGAGCCCGTCGGACTGGCGGAAGGCAGCGTCCACGGAGCTGTCGCTCGGCGCGCCGTCGGCAAACGCCGAGAACACCGTGACGCACGCCGTCGCGGCCGCGCGTGCGCCCGCGGCGTCGGCCCGCTGCTGCACGACGCCGAAGACGAAGGCCACGTTCGCCACGACGCCGATCAACGCGCCACAGCCCAAGATCCAAGGGGTGCGCCGTGACTCGAAGCCGCGCAGCCCGGCGGCGCGGCGGCGGCGGGCGCGCCGCACCTCGATCGGCACTCCCGCCAGCCCCGCCCAGCACAGCGGTCCCAAGGGGATCATCGCGAGGCTGTACCAGAACAGCGCGTCTCGTCGCAGCGGCCGATCGAACCAGCGCCATCGCTGTGGCGCGGGTGAGGGCTCGACTTCCCTGAGCGCCTCCGCCATGTCTTCCCCCGTTCGTCTGCCACAGCGTCGGCAGTCCCGTTCGGGGGCTTGAGAGGCGGGTCAGTCCTTCTGGAACGAGCCGAGGCCGCGCCAGGCCAGGCGGGACAGGAAGCGCACGGCCTTGGCCTTGTCCAGACCGGCGTCGGCGTCGTGGTCGGTCCACCAGCGCGCCGCCTCGGTCGCCAGGCCGCGCAGCGCCGTGGCCAGCAGTCCCGCGGCGGCGCGGTCCAGCCCCGCGTCCTCGGCGATGAGCTGGCCGACGGCCTCGGCGGTGCGCCGGTTGGCCTCCTCCACCGCGTCGCGCGCGTCGGGGTCGGCGGCCTCGTAGGCGCCGAAGATCAGCCGGGACCGGCGGTCCTCCACGAAGTCGAAGTAGGCCGCGATGGCGCCCTCGACCCGCGCGCGGTTGTCCCGCGTGCCTTCCAGCGCCTTGCGGATCTGCGACTCCATCTCCGCGATGGCGTCCTGCATCAGCGCCAGGTACAGCTCCCGCTTGGACGGGAAGTGCTGGTACAGCACCGGCTTGCTGACACCGGCCGCGTCCGCGAGCTGCTCCATGGACAGGCCGTGGAAGCCGTGCTCGGCGAACAGCCCGCCGGCGACCTCCAGCAGCTGCTGCCGGCGCTCCTGGGCGGACAGTCGTGTTCGCGGCTCGCCTGCTCGGCCCACCACCGCTCGGGGCTCCACGTTTCCTCCTGCTCGCGCGTCGATTCGACCGGCCGGCGGCCTGAACCGTATGTTACCGCCTGGTAACCTGCTCGTGGGTCAGGGGGCATACCCCGCCCGTACGACTCCGCACACCGGCACCGGACCCGCGCGGTCCTCGATCGAGGTGGAAGCCATGACCTTCAGCCTGGCGCTCTCCGATGAGCAGCAGTCGGCGCAGCAGTGGGCGCACGACTTCGCGGAGAAGGAGATCCGCCCCGTCGCGTCCCAGTACGACGAGACCGAGGACTTCCCCTGGGAGGTCGTGAAGAAGGCCGCGCAGATCGGCCTGTACGGGCTGGACTACTACCAGATGAGCGGCCAGGACCAGACCGGCCTGACCGCCAACCTTGTGGTCGAGGAGGTGTTCTGGGGCTGCGCCGGCATCGGCCTGGCGATCTTCGGTTCCGGCCTGTGCCTGGCCGGCCTGGCCTCCACGGGGACCATGGAGCAGATCGGCCATTGGGCGCCGCGCATCTTCGGCACGCCGGAGGACCCCAAGGTCGGCGCGTACGCCGTCAGCGAGGCGGGCGCGGGCTCGGACGTGCGCTCGCTGCGCACCCGCGCCAAGAAGGTGGACGGCGGCTGGGTGCTCAACGGCCAGAAGAGCTGGATCACCAACGGCGGCATCGCCGACGTGCACGTGGTGGTCGCCACGGTCGACCCCGAGCTCGGCCACCGCGGCCAGGCGTCGTTCATCGTCACCAGCGACATGGACGGCTTCTCGATGGCCAAGAAGGAGCGCAAGCTCGGCATCCGGGCCAGCCACACGGCCGAGATCGCGTTCGACGACGTGTTCGTGCCGGACGAGCACCTGCTGGGCGGCCAGGACAAGCTGGACGAGAAGATCGCCAAGGCCAAGGACCCGGCCGCCGGCAAGACCAAGTCCGGCGCGCTGAGCACGTTCGAGGCCACCCGCCCGATCGTGGGCATCCAGGCCGTCGGCATCGCGCGCGCGGCGTTCGAGTTCGCCGCCAAGTACGCCACGGAGCGCGAGACGTTCGGCGTGCCGATCGTCAAGCACCAGGCCATCGCGTTCAAGCTCGCCGACATGGCCACGGAGATCGACGCCGCCCGCCTGCTGTGCTGGCGCGGCCTGTGGATGGGCATCAATCGCGTGCCGTT
The DNA here is from genome assembly GCA_035553555.1 of Egibacteraceae bacterium. Taxonomy (GTDB): domain Bacteria; phylum Actinomycetota; class Nitriliruptoria; order Euzebyales; family Egibacteraceae; genus DATMKC01. The sequence goes on from DATMKC010000406.1 coordinate 2,400, forward strand.
CAAGTACGGCGAGGGCTCGATGGCCAAGCTCAAGGCCGGCCGGGTCGCGGTGTGGTCGACCGACGAGGCGATCCAGATCCTGGGCGGCTACGGCTACGTCAAGG
>DATMKC010000407.1:0-8462 GCA_035553555.1 Egibacteraceae bacterium
TACCGCGGCATGGACATCGGCACGGCAAAGCCCGGCGCCCGTGAGCGCGAGCGCGTGCCCCACTACATGGTCGACGTGCTGGAGCCGGAGCAGGACTGCTCCGTGCGCTGGTTCCAGCAGGCCGCCCGGGACGCCATCGCGGACGTGCACCGCCGCGGCGCCGTGCCGCTGCTGGTCGGCGGCTCCGGCCTGTACTTCCGCGGCGTCGTGGACCCGCTGGAGTTCCCGCCCACCGACCCGGCCGTCCGCGCCGGCGTGGAGGCGCGCCACCCCACCGCCTCCTCCGCGCACGCGGCGCTGCGCGAGGCGGACCCGGACGCGGCGGCGGCGATGGACCCCGCCAACCGCCGGCGCGCGGTGCGGGCGCTGGAGGTGATCGAGCTGACCGGCCGCCCGTTCAGCTCCTTCCGCACGGCCTGGGAGCACCACGACTCCGTGTACCCGGCCCTGCGCGTGCTCGGCGCCGACGTGCCCCGGCAGGAGCTGGTCGCCCGCATCGACGCGCGCACCGACGCGATGCTGGCGGCCGGCTGGCTGGAGGAGGCGCGGGCGCTGCGGGACCGGGCGCTGTCGTCCACGGCCCGCCAGGCGCTCGGCTACGCGGAGCTGTTCGACCACCTGGACGGGCGCTGCACGCTGGACGAGGCGGCCGAGCGCATCCGCGCGCGCACGCGCCGCTACGCCGCCTACCAGGCGCGGTGGTTCTGCGCGGACCCGCGCGTAGCATGGCGGGCACCGTCGGAACTCGTCGACGACCTCACCCGGGAGCTGGCCGCATGCGCTTCGTGAAGGCCCACGGCACGGGCAACGACTTCGTGCTGCTGCCGGACCTCGATGGCGCGCTGGAGCTCTCCGCCGGCCTGGTGCAGGCGCTGTGCGCCCCGCACCTGGGTCTGGGCGCCGACGGCGTCATCCGCATCGCGCCGCCCGACCCGGACCTGGCAGCCGGGCAGGACGCGGACGTGTTCATGGACTACCGCAACGCCGACGGCGGTGCGGTGGAGATGTGCGGCAACGGCGTGCGCTGCGTGGCCAAGTACGTGCTGGACCGCGGCATGGTGGCCGGCGACACCGTGCGCGTGCTCACGCGCAGCGGCGTCAAGACGGTGCAGGCCGCGCGCGGCGCGGACGGCAAGGTCGTGCGCGTGCGGGTGGACATGGGCGCCCCGTCGCCGGGGGGAGTGAACCAGCCGCTGGACGTGCGCCTGGACGGTGTCGAGCAGATCGTGCGCATCACCACGCTGTCGATGGGCAATCCCCATGCCGTGCTGGTCGTCGACGACGTGGACGCCGCCCCCGTGCGCACCCTCGGCCCCGTGATCGAGGGCCATCCGGCGTTCCCGGACCGCACCAACGTGGAGTTCATCGCCGTGCCGTCACGCGACCGCGTCGAGGGCCGCATCTGGGAGCGCGGCGTCGGGGAGACGCTGGCGTCGGGGACCGGCTCGTCGGCCATGGCGGTGGCCGCGCACTTGCTGGGCCTGGCGGACCGGCGCGTCACGGTGGCGCTGCCCGGCGGCGAGATCGCCGTGGAGTGGACCGACGACACGCTGTTCATGGAGGGTCCCGCGGTCGAGGTGGCCGAGGGCGAGCTCGGCGCCGACTGGCTCGCCGCGGTGGAGGACGCGTGACCGGCGAGGACGTCGACCCGGACGGCGGCCTGTCGGTCACCCGCGACGAGCGTGCGATCGGCCGCGCCGAGCGGCGGCGCCTGGAGGCCGACCGCGTCACGGAGGGCGGGCCGCGCGAGGGTGTCGCGATCTTCCGCCCGGCCGAGCGGGCCGTCCTGGTGGCGCTGCACACGCAGGGGACCACCAGCCACGAGGTGGCGGCCTCGCTGGACGAGTTGGAGCTGCTGGCCGACACCGCCGGCGCCGCGTCGGTGGGCCGCGTGGTGCAGCGCCGCGGCGAGCCGGACGTCGCCACGTTCATCGGCCGTGGCAAGGTCGACGAGCTGAAGGACCTGGCGCGCAGCCTCGACGCCGACGCGGTGATCTTCGACGACGAGCTGTCACCGGCCCAGCAGCGCAACCTGGAGGAGAAGCTGGGCGTGATCGTGCTGGACCGCACGATCGTCATCCTCAACATCTTCGCCGACCACGCCACCAGCCGGGAGGGCAAGGCGCAGGTCGAACTGGCCCAGTACGGCTACATGCTCCCCAGGCTGCGCGGCTGGGGCAAGGCGCTGTCGCGCATCGGCGGCGGCGCGGGCCCCATGCGCGGCCCCGGTGAGACGCAGCTGGAGGTCGACCGCCGCAAGATCATGCGCCGGATCACCAAGCTGCGCCGCGACCTCAAGGACTTCGAGCGCACCCGCCAGGTGAAGGCGCAGGAGCGCGGCCGGCGGGGGGTGCCCGTGGTCGCCCTGGTCGGCTACACCAACGCGGGCAAGTCCACGCTGATGAACCAGTTGACCGGCGCCGACGTGCTGGTGGCCGACCAGCTGTTCGCGACGCTGGACACCACGGCGCGCCGCCTGAGCCTGCCGGATCAGCGCGACATCGTGCTCATGGACACGGTGGGCTTCGTGAAGAAGCTGCCCACGCAGCTGGTGGAGGCGTTCAAGTCGACGCTGGAGGAGGCGCTGCGGGCGGACCTGCTGCTGCACGTGGTGGACGGCAGCCACCCGGAGGCCGAGGCGCAGATCCTGGCCGTGGACCGCGTGCTCGCCGAGATCGGCGCCGACCGCCTTCCGCGCCTGCTGGTGCTGAACAAGGCCGACGCCGCGGACCCCGACGAGCTGCGGGGCCTGGAGCGGACGTTCCCCGGGTCGCTGGCCGTGTCGGCGCGCACGGGGGCAGGCGTGGCCGCGCTCCTGCAGCGGGTGAGCGAGCTGCTGCCGCAGTCCCGGCGCGTGCTGGAGGCGGTGGTGCCCTACGAGCGCTCCGACCTGGTGGCGAGAGCGCACCGGGAGGGGGAGGTGCTCAAAGAGGAGCACCGTCCGGAGGGCACGTACCTGGTGGCCAACCTGGAGCGCGACCTCGCCGAGGCGCTGCGCGCCTACGCCCAGAACGACCCGTTCGCCTGAGCGGCGCTCAGCGCCCGGCGTCGCCGTTGGCGGGGGGAGCGCCCGGCGCCTCCTCCGGAGTCACCGACTCGCGCTGACAGACCGGACAGCGGGGCTGGCGCTGATCGCCCGGCTCCGCAGGGGCGTCCGGGTAGAACCAGCGCCTGCAGTTGGGACACCAGCGCCACCGGGATGGCATTGCCACCGACTCCTTGTTCCGGGCATGCGACAACGGGGCCCGCCTCCAAGCGGTCCAGGGAGGCGGCCCCACGGTTGGACGCACTTTCGCGTGCCGGTCGCACCCCGTCAAGAAGATCGGGGTCGGGCGATACGTCGGGTTCAGACGCTGCGCAGCACGGCGACGACCTTGCCCAGAATGCTCGAGTCCTGGTCGGCGGTGACCGGGATCGGCTCGTAGCCGTCGTTGGCCGGGTCCAGGAAGACCTCGCCGGCCTTGGTGCGGCGGAAGAACTTCACCGTCGCCTCGCCGTCGACCAGGGCCGCGCACATGTCGCCCTGCTCGACGGTCGGCTGCTGGCGGATCACGACGTAGTCGCCGGGCAGGACGCCGGCCTGCACCATCGACTCGCCCCGGACCCGGAGCATGAACAGCGTGCCCTCGCCGACCAGTTCCTGGGGCAGGGGGAACACCTGCTCCACCCGCTCCTCGGCGATGATCGGCGCGCCGGCGGCGATCTCGCCCAGCAGCGGCACCTGCTTGGAGCGCACCACCGGCAGGGACAGCTCCGTGTCGGGATCGAAGCGCACCTCGATCGCGCGCGGCCGGGACGGGTCCCGCCGCAGGTAGCCGCCGCGCTCGAGCGCCGCGAGCTGGCTGTGCACGCTGGACGGCGAGCGCAGGCCCACGGCCTCGCCGATCTCCCGCACGCTGGGCGGGTAGCCCCGCGTCGCCACGCTCTCCCGGATCATCTCCAGGATCCGCTGCTGCCGCTCCGTGAGCGCCATCTGCCGCCTCCCTGCCGCCTGGTCGTGAGCCCGCCGCGCCGTGCGGTGCGCCGGCGTGCCGTGGGGAGTGGGTGTCACACCCCTGCGGCACGCTACGCCTCGAAGCCGACGGAATCAAACATCTGTTCGGATTCGGTGTTGACAACCGAACGCCTGTTCGCCAGGATAGACGAACAGGAGTTCGAGTCAAGGACGTTCCCCACAGGGAGCAGGCGGCGGACGAGGAGCGTGGTGCAGATGGCAACGGTGCAGCAGGTGGGGTACCGCCGCCGCCCGACGCGGGCGGCGTACTGGCGCCGGCGCGCCGTCGCGCTGGTCGTCCTGGTCCTGGCGCTGGCCGGCGCGCTGACGCTGCTGGCGCCCAACTCCGGCGCCGCGCCCGCGCGGGAGCCGGAGCCGCTGCTGCTGGTGGTGGGCCCGGGGGACACCGTGCTCGACCTCGTCCGGCCGTTCGCCCCGGAGGGGTCAGACCCCCGCGCCTTCGCCGCGGAGGTGCTGGAGGCGAGCGACCTGGATGGCCGCGCCGTCCGTCCCGGCGCGGTGCTGCGGCTGCCCCGGTCCTGAGGATCGGGGCAGCCGCCAGGCCCCTACCGTGCCTCCCGCCGTGCCCCGGCCGGCCTCGAGGGCGGCTCCGGCGGTGCACCGGCCGGCCGCTTGGGGGGCGCGTCCTTCTCCAGGCTGGCCAGTTCGCGGCGGAAGTCCTCCGGCGACGTGAAGCCCTTGTAGACGCTGGCGAAGCGCATGTAGCCGACGTGGTCCAGCACGCGCAGGGCCTCCAGGACCTCGGCCCCGACGGCCTCGCTGGGGACCACGCGGCGGCCCATCGCCCGCACGCGCGCCTCCACCTGGGCGACCGCGCGGGCGACGTCGGCCGGCTCGATGTCGAGGTTCTTGGTGGCCTTGGCCATGCCGGCCTCGATCTTGTCGCGCCGGAACGGCTCGATCAGGCCGTTGCGCTTGCGCACCGCCAGCGACAGCTGCTCCACGCGCTCGTAGGTCGAGAAGCGCTGCCCGCAGGACAGGCATTCGCGCCGGCGGCGGATCGCCTCGCCCTCCTCGCTGGGGCGGGAGTCGACCACCTTGTCGTCGTCGACCGCGCAGTACGGGCACCGCATCGGGGTTCGGCTCCTGTCGTCGCAAAAATTTTCATCAACAGTGTGGACAACGCGCTGCACAGGCCAGGTGCCCGCAAGCGCGGGACCGGGGCAGCGGTTGTCCACCGGTTACGCACACCCCCACCCCAACATGGTGTGGTGGCGCCGCCACGTCGCCCACAAAGGCCGACATCGGAGCCCATTTCCGGTGTCACAGGCGGGTGATAGCGTCGTGACTCGACGGTAGCAGGAACGGGAAGGTATCCACAAGATGTGGTGTTTTACAAGTGCAAGCACTGCTGCATGTGGTGCCCGCTGCCGCAGAAGGTCCTTGACTCCCGGCCCATCGGTATAGCAGTCTGCGGGACTCCATCACATCCTTGGAATTACACAGGGGAAGCCCATGGTCACTACTCGCGACGCGCTGCAGGCCGTGCCCGGCAAGACGGGCCGCGCCGGCTTGAAGTTCACCCGGCACTTCACCACGCCCGGCGTCCACCCGTACGACGAGCTGGAGTGGGAGGTGCGCGACGCCGTCATCACCGACTTCAAGACGGGCGCGGCGGCCTTCGAGCAGCGCGACGTGGAGTTCCCGAAATCCTGGTCGATGAACGCCACCACGATCGTGGCGCAGAAGTACTTCCGCGGGCAGCTCGGCACCCCGGCTCGTGAGCGCAGCGTGCGCCAGATGGTCGACCGCGTCGCCGACACCATCACCGCCTGGGGCGTGAAGGACGGCTACTTCGCCGACGAGGACTCCGCGGAGATCTTCAACGCCGAGCTCAAGCACCTGCTGGTCACGCAGAAGGCGGCGTTCAACTCCCCGGTGTGGTTCAACTGCGGCGTCGAGGAGGACCCGCAGTGCTCCGCCTGCTTCATCCTGTCCGTGGAGGACACGATGAGCTCCATCCTCAACTGGTACGTCGAGGAGGGCACGATCTTCAAGGGCGGCTCGGGCTCCGGCGTGAACCTGTCCCGCATCCGCTCCTCCGCCGAGAAGCTCAAGGGCGGCGGCGAGGCCTCCGGCCCGGTGTCGTTCATGCGCGGCGCGGACGCCTCCGCCGGCACGATCAAGTCCGGCGGCAAGACCCGCCGCGCGGCCAAGATGGTCATCCTCAACGTCGACCACCCCGACATCGAGGAGTTCATCTGGTGCAAGCAGCGCGAGGAGGTCAAGGCGCGCGCCCTGCGTGAGCTGGGCTTCGACATGGACCTGGACGGCAAGGACGCCGCGTCCATCCAGTACCAGAACGCCAACAACTCCGTGCGCGTGACCGACGAGTTCATGCGCGCCGTGGAGAACGACGACGACTTCGACCTGCGCGCCGTCACCAACGGCGACGTGGTGCGCACCGTGCGCGCCCGCGACCTGTTCCGCCAGATCGCGCAGGCCGCCTGGGAGTGCGCCGACCCGGGCGTGCAGTACGACGGCACGATCAACGACTGGCACACCACGCCCAACGCCGGTCGCATCAACGGCTCCAACCCGTGCTCGGAGTACATGCACCTGGACAACAGCGCCTGCAACCTCGCGTCGCTGAACCTGCGCAAGTTCGAGTACGACGGCGTGTTCGACGTCGACGCGTTCCGCCGCGCCGTGGAGGTCGTGTTCACCGCGCAGGAGATCATCGTCGGCAACAGCTCCTACCCCACGGAGCGCATCGGCGCGAACGCCCGCGCCTACCGCCAGCTCGGCATCGGCTACGCCAACCTCGGTGGCCTGCTGATGAGCCAGGGCCTGGCGTACGACTCCGACGAGGGGCGTGCCTGGGCCGCCGCGATCACCGCGCTCATGACCGGCCACGCGTACCGGACCTCGGCGGAGATCGCCAAGGTGCAGGGGCCGTTCGACGGCTTCGCGCAGGACCGCGAGGGCGTGCTGCGCGTGATCGCCAAGCACGGCCAGGCCTGTGAGGACATCGATGCGGCGCTGGCCCCGGACAACATCCTGGAGGCCGCGAAGCAGTCCTGGGCGGACGCGCTGATGCTGGGCACCGAGTACGGCATCCGCAACGCGCAGGCGTCGGTCCTGGCGCCCACCGGCACCATCGGCCTGATGATGGACTGCGACACCACCGGCATCGAGCCCGACCTGGGCCTGGTGAAGGCCAAGAAGCTGGTCGGCGGCGGCAACATGCGCATCGTCAACCAGACGGTGCCCGTGGCCCTGCAGAAGCTCGGCTACCAGCAGGAGCAGATCGAGGCGATCGTCGCCTACATCGACGAGCACGGCACGATCGAGGGCGCCCCGGCGTTCCGCGACGAGCACCTGACGGTGTTCGACTGCGCGATGGGCACGCGCTCCATCAGCCCGATGGGCCACGTGAAGATGATGGCCGCGGTGCAGCCGTTCATCTCGGGCGCGATCTCCAAGACGGTGAACCTGCCGGAGACGGCCACCGTGGAGGAGGTCGAGCAGCTGCACCTGGACGCCTGGAAGCTGGGCGTCAAGGCGATCGCGATCTACCGCGACAACTGCAAGGTGGCCCAGCCGCTGGCGCTGGCCGGATCCAAGAACGAGCCGAAGAAGGCCGGGACCACCGAGGCCGAGGCGGCGCAGGCGGGCGTGTACCGCCGCCGGCTGCCGAAGTCGCGGCCCAGCCAGACGATCTCGTTCGCGGTCGGCGACGCCGACGGCTACATCACGGCGGGGGAGTACCCGGGCGACGGGCTGGGCGAGATCTTCGTCAAGCTCGGCAAGCAGGGCTCCACGCTGTCGGGCGTGATGGACGCGTTCGCGATCAGCGTGTCGCTGGGCCTGCAGTACGGCGTGCCGCTGGAGGCCTACGTCAAGAAGTTCATCAACATGCGCTTCGAGCCGGCCGGCATGACCGACGACCCGGAGGTGAAGTTCGCCAGCTCCATCGTGGACTACATGTTCCGGCGTCTGGCGATCGACTACCTGCCCGCGGAGAAGCGCCACGAGCTGGGCATCCACACGCTCGAGGAGCGCAACGCGATGCTCGACGCCCAGTACGGCGGTGGCGGCGCGGCTCCGGCCGACGCGGCGCCGGTCGTGGACGCCGAGGGCCAGACGGTGCTGCCGATCGAGAAGCCCAAGCCGGTGGACGACGTGCACGGCGACGCGCCGATGTGCTTCCAGTGCGGGGTCACCATGAACCGCGCCGGCAGCTGCCACGTCTGCCCCCAGTGCGGCACGACCAGCGGTTGCAGCTAGGACCCGGGGTGTGTCGACTGAGTCATCCTGAGAAGGACTGACTCGACACACCCAGGCCGGTGAAGGGCGGGACGCCCCCGAACGTCCCGCCCTTCAACGTCTGCACGGCTGCCCTGTGGAAATCGCGTCCGGCATCGGCCGTCGTTTCCTTACCATCGCCCCGCCCGGCACTCGACAGCGGAAAGGCGGGATGGGCGATGGTAAGGAAACGACGGCC
>DATMKC010000408.1:0-3557 GCA_035553555.1 Egibacteraceae bacterium
CCACCGGCCAGCCCGAGGATCCGCCACCGACGCGGGCGGGTGATGGCCGGCCCGGGATCGTAGGCCCACGGCGCCGGCGGCACGGCCCGGTCGGCCAACGGCGGAACCGCCGCCTGCCCCTCAACGTCCCCCGTGGCCTCCATGACGGGCTGATGGTAGGGCATCGGGTGGCCCCCACCCCGCTGCCGCGACAGCCGTGGACGCGGTGCGCACCACATTGGTCCCCAGGCGGCGCCCGAGCAGTGTCAGATGACCAGCCCGACAGGCCGGAAACCCCTGCGGCCCTAGGCGGCGCCCACGCCCGTGACGCGCACCACGGCGACACCGGCCTCGTCGGAGGCCGCCAGGTCGACCTCCGCGGTGATCGCCCAGTCGTGGTCGCCCGCCGGGTCGTCCAGGATCTGGCGCACGCGCCAGGCGCGCGGCGCCTCCTCGACCATGAACAGCTTCGGGCCGCGCGCGTCCGGGCCGGTGCCGATCTCGCCGTGCTCGGCGAAGTACCCCTGGAGCGCCTCGCGCCACGCGTCGGCGGGCCAGCCGTGCTCGCCGTCCAGCTCGCCGAGCTCGTGCCAGCGGCGTCGGGCCGCCAGCTCCACCCGGCGGAACAGCGCGTTGCGCACCAGCACCCGGAAGGCGCGCGGGTTCGCCGTCACCGGCGGCGGCCCCTGCTCCACCCGCTGGGCCGCCTGCGCGAGCTTGGCCGGGTCGCTCAGCGCCTCCCACTCGTCCAGCAGGCTGGAGTCGGTCTGGCGCACCAGCTCGCCCAGCCACGCCTCCAGGTCCTGAAGCGCCTCCGTCTTCGCGTCCGCGGGCACGGTCTGGCGCAGCGCCTTGTACGCGTCCGCCAGGTAGCGCAGGACCAGGCCCTCGGAGCGCGCGAGCTCGTAGTGCTGCACGTAGTCGGCGAACGTCATGGCGCGCTCGGACAGGTCGCGGGCCACGGACTTCGGCGACAGCCGGTAGTCGGCCACCCACGGGTGGCTGCGCGCGTAGATCTCGAAGCCCGCCTCCAGCAGCTCGGCCAGGGGCCTGGGGTGGGTGATGTCCTCCAACAGCTCCATGCGCTCGTCGTACTCGACGCCGTCGGCCTTCATGGCGTTGATCGCCTCGCCCTTGGCCTTCCACTCCTGCGCCGACAGGATCTGGCGCGGGTCCTCCAGCGTGGCCTCCAGCACGCTCAGCACGTCCAGGGCGTGCGTCGGCGCGTCCGGGTCCAGCAGGTCCAGCGCCGTGACCGCGAACGGCGACAGCGGCTGGTTCAGCGCGAAGTGGGGCTGCAGGTCCACGGTCAGCCGCAGCGTGCGGCCCTCGGCGTCGGGCTCGGCCAGGCGCTCGACCACCCCGGCGGCGACCAGCCCGTCCAGCATCGCCATCGCCTGCTCCATGTGGCGCTCCTGGGTCTCCGGCGGCTCGTGGTTCTCCGTCAGCAGGCGGCGCAGCGCGGTGAGCGCGTCGCCCGGGCGCGCGATCAGGTTCAGCAGCATCGCGTGGCTGACGCCGAAGCTGGACGTCAGCGTCTCCGGCTCGGCCTCGACCAGGCGGTCGAACGTCGCCTTGGTCCAGTTGACGAAGCCCTCCGGCGGGGACTTCATCTTGACCTTCTTGCCCTTGGCCTTGCCGCCCGGCGGTCGCTTCGCCTCGGCGGCCGCCGCCTTCGCCTTGGCCTTCTCGTTGTCGATCACGTGGTCGGGCGCCTGCACCACCACCAGGCCGGCGGTGTCGAAGCCGGCGCGCCCGGCCCGGCCGGCGATCTGGTGGAACTCACGCGCCTTGAGGTGGCGCACCTTGTCGCCGTCGAACTTCGCCAGGCCCGTGAACAGCACCGTGCGGATCGGCACGTTGATCCCGACGCCCAGCGTGTCCGTGCCGCAGATGACCTTGAGCAGGCCCTGCTGCGCCAGGCGCTCCACCAGCCGCCGGTACTTGGGCAGCATGCCGGCGTGGTGCACGCCGATGCCGTGGCGCACCAGGCGGGTGAGCGTCTTGCCGAAGCCGGCCGCGAAGCGGAAGTCGCCGATCGCCTCGGCGATGGCGTCCTTCTCCTCGCGCGTGCACATGTTGATGCTCATCAGCGCCTGCGCGCGCTCGACCGCCGAGGCCTGCGTGAAGTGCACCAGGTACACCGGCGCCTGGTCGCTTTTCAGCAGGTCCTCCACCGTCTCGTGCACGGGGGTGAGCACGTAGTCGTAGCGCAGCGGGATGGGCCGCTCGGCGGAGCTGACCACCGTGGTCTCGCGGCCGGTGCGCTTGGTGAGGTCCTCGGTGAAGCGGCTGACGTCGCCCAGCGTGGCCGACATGAGGACGAACTGCGCCTGCGGCAGTTCCAGCAGCGGCACCTGCCAGGCCCAGCCGCGGTCGGGCTCGGCGTAGAAGTGGAACTCGTCCATGACCACCACGCCGACGTCGGCGTCGGCGCCCTGGCGCAGCGCCAGGTTCGCCAGGATCTCCGCGGTGCAGCAGATGATCGGCGCGTCGGCGTTGACCGCCGCGTCGCCGGTCATCATCCCGACGTTGTCGGCGCCGAACTGCTCGATGAGCGCGAAGAACTTCTCGCTCACCAGCGCCTTGATGGGCGCCGTGTAGAAGCTCACCTCGTCGCGGCCGAGCGCGGCGAAGTGCGCGCCGGCCGCCACCATGCTCTTGCCCGACCCGGTCGGGGTGGCCACGATCACGTTGGAGCCGGAGACCACCTCGATCAGCGCCTCCTCCTGCGCCGGGTACAGGGTCAGGCCCTGCGCGGACGCCCACGACGTGAACGCGTCGAGCAGCGCGTCCGGGTCGCGGCCGGCCTCGCCGGCGGGCAGCCAGTCGAACAGCGCCCGCGCGGACGCCGCGTCACCGGGCGCGCTCAAGGCCTGCCTCTCATCCGGTCCAGCATCCGGCGCTCGCGCTTGCTGGGCCGGCCGCTGCCCGGCTCGCGCAGCGGCACCGCGGCCGCCTCCTCGCGCGGCGGGGGCGGCGGGCTGTGGTCGACCAGGCATTCGGCCGCCTCCGGCGCGCCGACGCGGCGCTCCAGCAGGCGGGCGACCTCGACGATGCGCTCGCGGTCCCCGGCCCAGGCGCGCACCGTGTCGCCGACCCGCACCGGCGCGGCGGGCTTCACGCGCGCGCCGTTGACGTGCACGTGCCCGCCCCGGCACGCCTCGGCGGCGGCGGAGCGGGTCTTGAACAGCCGGACGGCCCACAGCCACCGGTCGACGCGCACGGAATCCACGCGGCCCATTGTGCCCCGGCCCCCGAGCGTGCCACCGCTATCCTGGTGAAGCCGCGGCAGCGCCGCGCGTCCGCCGCCCCCCACCACATCGCAGGAGTCACCCGTGTCCGACCGCGCCCCAGACCCCAAACTGGGCCCGGAGGTCGCCACCCGCCGCACGTTCGCGATCATCTCGCACCCCGACGCGGGCAAGACCACGCTCACCGAGACGTTCCTGCTGTACGGCGGGGCCATCCACGAGGCCGGGGCGGTGAAGTCGCGCAAGGTCGAGCGCGCCGCGACGTCGGACTGGATGAAGCTGGAGCAGGAGCGCGGCATCTCGATCAGCTCCACGGTGCTGCAC
>DATMKC010000409.1:0-11182 GCA_035553555.1 Egibacteraceae bacterium
CCTCCACGTCGGCGGCCTTGGCGGCCTGCCAGATGCGCTGGCGGGTGACGCCGGCGTCGTGGGCGAGGCCGTCCTGCTCGGGCGCCATGCCGTCCGGGCGCGGCGCCGGCCCGCCGGAGCCCAGCGCCGGGTTCGCCGCCCCGGAGCTGACCTTCAGCCCCATCGGGTGCACGGTGCCGTCACCCTCGACGATCCACAGGCCGTCGCCGTCGCCGACCAGCCACGCGGCACGGGTGCCGCCCGTCCAGCTCACGCCGGTGCCCTCGACCTGGCGCAGCTCGCCCATGGGCGCGTACGCCGTCCACACGTCGCCGTCGGCGTCGAAGTCCTCCGGCATCTGGTTGAGCAGCCGGGCGTCGTCGCTGTCGACCAGGCGCAGGTCGGCGCGGTCGAACGCCTGCCCGTCGTTCACCAGGCAGCAGCGCGCGAGCACGGCCACGCCCAGCCCCTCCGGGGCGGTGGACGGCGCGCCGTAGCGCTCCTCGGCGACCGGCTCGTCCACGCGCCGGCCCTCGCCGCTGTCCGGCTCGTAGGCGTAGACCACGCTCTCCTCGTAGCCGATCTCGGCGTACAGCGTGTCGCCGGTGGCGTCCCAGGCCAGGCGGCGGGCGTCGAACCACTCGCCGTCGGTGCCGTCGATCACCGGGAACTCCATCTCCGGCTCGCCGAACGGCTCGCCGATGAGGATGAGGTCCTGGCCGCCGTCGACGGGCTGCACCCACGCCAGGCGGCCGTCGGGGGCGAACGCCGGCAGCGCGCCGCCGCCGAGCACCTGCTGCTCGCCGGTGGCGAGCTCCAGGTAGACCAGCGTCGACAGGCCATCCCGGTCCACGCGCTCGAACACCAGGGCGCTGCCATCGGGGGCGAACGCCGGGTTGATGTCGCGCGCGCCGTCGGAGCGGCCACCGGACAGCATGCGCTCGGAGCCGTCGTCGCAGTGGGCCCACAGGGTGCCCTCCAGGCCCTCGCCGGTGCGGGCGAAGGCGGCGGCCACGTGCTCCGGACCGCCGCAGGGCGCCTCGCCGCCGGAGTCCGGGGGATCCGTCGGCTCGACCTCCGGGGCCTCGGTCGCGGGCGGCACCAGCTCCACGGTGCCCCGGTCCAGCAGGGACGGGAGCACCACGGCGGCCAGCGCGATCGCGGCCACGCCGCCCGCGCCGGCCAGCGCAAGGCGCAGGCGCCGCCCACGCTCCACGCGGGCGGAGACCCGCTGCCAGGTCCCCGGGTCGGGCCGCACGTCCTGCGCGCGCGTCTCCAGGGAGCGGCGCAGCAGCTCCTCCAGGCGGTCGCGCCCCTGGTCGCCGTCCTGGCCGGCGGGACGGTTCTCGAAGTCGCTCATCTAGAACACCTCCTCGCCGAGCTCGGCGCGCAGGCGGTCCAGCCCGCGGGAAATGCTGCTCTTGACCGTGCCCTGGCTGACGCCCATCGCGTCGGCGATGTCGCGCTCGGACAGGTCCTGGTAGAAGCGCAGGACCAGGGCGGTGCGCTGGCGCTCCGGCAGCCGGCGCAGCGCGGCGAAGACCAGGTCCTGGTCGGCGAGCTGCTCGTCGGCGGCGCGCGAGCCGCGCTCGTCGCCGGACTGCTTGGCGGCCTCGCGGCGCTCCAGCGCCAGGCGGCGGAAGCGCGAGTTGGACTCGTTCACCACCGCGCGGCGGATGTAGGCGCGCGGCTGCTCCACGGCCCCGGCGTCCCAGCGGCGGAACACCTTCACGAACGCCTCGCTCACGACGTCCTCGGCGCGGTGGCGGTCACCGGTCAGCAGGTACGCCAGTCGCAGGGCGTCGGCGTGGTGGGCCGCGAAGATGTCCGCGAAGTCCACGCGCTCGGTCATGGAACGGCTCAACGTGGTGGTCCTCAGTTCGGCACGGGGGACGCTCAGCACACCGCTCACCTCCTTTCGTCACCCGCACTGACGCGCGAGTGGCGTGGGAGGTTGAGCCGGGCCCGGTCAGTCCTCCGCGAGCTTGGGGAACAGCACCCCGCCGCGCTCCGTGCGGGAACCGGCGGGCAGCAGCCCGGGCCGTGCCGCGTCGGGGTAGCGCTGCTCCTCCAGCGGCTGGGCGAGGCCGAGCTTGGCCCAGAGTGCCACGGCCGCGTCCGGCATCACCGGCGAGATGAGCACCGCGATGATCCGCAGCATGTCCAGGCACGTGTACAGGCAGCGGGCCAGGTCGTCGCGGGCGCCCTGCTTGTGCAGCGCCCAGGGGGCGCGCGCCTCCACGTAGCGGTTCACGCCGCCGACCAGGACCCACAGGTCCTCCAGCGCCTTCTTGAAGTCCAGCGCGTCGTACGCCCGCGCGCCCTCGACCGCCGTGCGCAGGTCCTTGGCGAGCGCCGCCTCCGCGTCGCCCTCTTCGCCGGTGGGCTCGGGCGCCACGCCGTCGAAGTAGCTGCCCACCATGTTGAGCACGCGGTTGGCCAGGTTGCCCAGGTCGTTGGCGAGGTCGGTGGTGTAGCGCTGCTCCATGGACTCCCAGGAGAACGTGCCGTCCTGGCCGAAGGAGATCTCGCGCAGGAAGTAGTAGCGGTAGGCGTCCACGCCGAAGTGGTCGACCAGCGTCGCGGGCGCGATGCCCGTGGCGTTGGACTTGCCCATCTTCTCCCCGCCCACCAGCAGGAAGCCGTGCGCGTACACCTGCTTGGGCACGTCCAGCCCGCCGGCCATGAGCATCGCGGGCCAGTACACGGCGTGGAAGCGGATGATGTCCTTGCCGATGAGATGGACGTCGGCCGGCCACCGCCGGGCGAACGCGGCGTCGTCGGCGCCGTAGCCGGCCGCGGTCACGTAGTTGAGCAGCGCGTCGAACCACACGTAGAAGACGTGGCCGGGCTCCCACGGCACGTCCACGCCCCACTCGAACGCGCTGCGGGAGGCGGAGATGTCCTGAAGGCCGCTCTCGACGAACGTCCTGACCTCGTTGAGGCGGCTCTCCGGCCGCACGAACTCGGGGTGGTCGGCGTACAGCTTCAGCAGCGCGTCCTGGTACTTGGACAGGCGGAAGAACCAGTTCTCCTGCTCCATGCGGTCCACGGGCTTCTTGTGGATCGGGCAGAGCTCGCCGTCGAGCAGTTCCTCCACCGTGTAGTACGCCTCGCAGCGCACGCAGTACGGGCCCGCGTAGGTGTTCTTGTACAGGTCGCCCTGCTCGAAGAGCCGCTGCATGAACTCCTGCACGCGCGCCTTGTGGCGCTCCTGCGTGGTGCGGATGAAGTCGTCGTTGGAGATGCGCAGCAGGTCCAAGAGCTCCGTCCAGCGCGGGATGATGTCGTCGACGTGCTCCTGCGGCGACATGCCCCGCTGCTCGGCGGCCTGCGCGACCTTCTGGCCGTGCTCGTCGGTGCCGGTGAGGAAGTGCACCCGGTCGCCGTTGAGCCGCCGCCAGCGCGCCAGCACGTCCGCGGCCACCGTGGTGTAGGCGTGCCCGATGTGCGGCACGTCGTTCACGTAGTAGATCGGCGTGGTGACGTAGAACGTGTCCTTCTGGCCTGACATCGTCAACGGCCTACCGCTTCGCTGCTTGAGTCCATGCGGCCGATACTATCCGGGCCCATGGACGCTCCCGGGGCCAGAGGCATCCGCCGCAAGGTCGACGATCTCGGCCGCGTGGTGATCCCCTCCAGCATCCGCCGGGCCCTGGGCATCAAGGACGGCGAGACGCTGGAGTTCGCCGTCGAGGGCGACCGCGTCATCCTCACCCGCGCCGCCGACAGGTGCCTGTTCTGCGGCGGCGAGGAGGAGCTGACCAGCTACCGCGAGCGCGCCGTGTGCTGGTCGTGCGCCGCCGCCCTGCGCGCCATGGACCGCGAGCGCACCGGCGACCCGCCGCCGCGGCCGTTCTGACACCGGCCGTCCTCGCGCGGATCGCCGGAAAAAGTCCCGCGACGATGTCGAGAATCGGCGAGCGGCTCCGTCCCCGGGGTGAACGCGGCCACCATGGGCCGCCCGCATCGAGGAGGAACGCGATGGCGAAGTACCTGCTGCTCAAGCACTACCGGGGGGCGCCGCCGGCGGTCAACGACGTGCCGTTCACCGAGTGGACGCCGGAGGAGTTCGACGCGCACGTGCAGTACATGCGCGACTTCGCCGAGCGGCTGAAGCAGACCGGCGAGTTCGTGGACACGCAGGCGCTGACGCCGGAGGGCATGTGGGTCCGCTCCGACGGCGAGGGGCGGCCGCCGGTCACCGACGGGCCGTTCGCCGAGACCAAGGACCTGATCGCCGGCTGGATGGTGATCGACGTCGACAGCCGGGAGCGCGCCGTGGAACTGGCCGCCGAACTGGCCGCCGCTCCGGGTGCCGGCGGGAAGCCGATCCACGAGTGGCTGGAACTGCGCACGTTCCTGACCGAGCCGCCGACCATCACCGAATAGGTGGACGACGCCCTGCTGCGCCGGCTCACGCCCGCCGTGATCGGTGTCCTCTGCCGCCGCGGAGCGGACTTCGCCGCGGCGGAGGACGCCGTGCAGGACGCCCTGCTGGAGGCCCTGCGGGTCTGGCCGGACCAGCCGCCCAGGGACCCCAAGGGCTGGCTGGTCACCGTGGCGTGGCGCAGGTTCCTGGACGGCGTGCGCGCCGAGGCGTCGCGGCAGCGGCGCGAGCTGCTCGTCGACGAGCCGGCCGCGCCGGAACCGGCGGAGGCGGCCGACGACACGCTGGCGCTGTACTTCCTGTGCGCGCACCCGTCCCTGTCGCCCGCCTCCGCGATCGCCCTCACCCTGCGCGCCGTCGGTGGCCTGACCACGCGGCAGATCGCGCGGGCCTACCTGGTGCCGGAGGCCACCATGGCGCAGCGCATCAGCCGCGCCAAGCGTGCCGTGTCCGGCGTGCGCCTGGACCAGCCCGGCGACGTGTCCACCGTGCTGCGCGTGCTCTACCTGGTCTTCAACGAGGGCTACTCCGGGGAGCTGGACCTGGCCGCCGAGGCGATCCGCCTGGCCCGCCAGGTCGCCGCCATGACCCGGCATCCCGAGGCGGCCGGCCTGCTGGCGCTCATGCTGCTGCACCATGCCCGGCGCGCGGCCCGCACCCGCCCGGACGGCGGCCTGGTACCGCTGGCCGAGCAGGACCGCTCGCTGTGGGACAGCGCGCTGGTCGCCGAGGGCGTCGAGATCCTGCAGAGCGCCCTGGCGCGCGACCGGCTGGGCGAGTACCAGGCGCAGGCCGCCATCGCGGCGCTGCACGCCGACGCGCGGACGGCGGGCGAGACCGACTGGGTGCAGATCGTCGAGTGGTACGACGAGCTGGTGGCGCTCACCGGCAGCCCGGTCGCCCGCCTGAACCGGGCCGTCGCCGTGGGCGAGGCGGACGGCCCGCGGGCGGGCCTTGCCGCCCTGGCCGAGCTCGACCCGTCGCTGCCGCGCCACACCGCCGTCGCGGCGTACCTGCACGAGCGCGACGGGGACCTGGAGACCGCGGCGCGGCTGTACGCCGAAGCCGCCCGGTCGGCGGCGAACGTCGCGGAGCGCGACCATCTCACCCGTCAGGCCGCGCGGCTCAACGCGCGATGGCGCGGCTGAGCGTCTCGCGATCCGCCGCCTCTCCCCCGGGGTTCAGCGCCCCAGGCTGGCGTCGTAGGCCGAGCGCTTGGGCACGCCGGTCGCCCGCGCGACCTCCGCGGCCGCGTCCTTGCGCGACAGCCCCGCGGCCATGCGCTCGTGGACCAGCGCGGCAAGCTGCTCGTCGGTGAGCTCCGCGGGGCCGGTCGCCGGCGCCCCCGCCACCACCAGCGTGGCCTCGCCGCGCACACCGTCCCGGGCGCGGTCCGCGAGCTCGGCGAGCGTGCCGCGCCACACCTCCTCGTGCAGCTTGGTGAGCTCCCGGCCCAGCGCGCCGTGCCGCTCGGCGCCCAGCGCGCCGGCCAGGTCGTCCAGGTCGTCCGCCGCGCGGTGCGGCGACACGTACAGCACCATCGTGCGCGGCTCGGCGGCCAGCGCCGCCAGCCGCTCGCGGCGCGCAACGCCCTTGCGCGGCAGGAAGCCCTCGAACACGAAGCGCTCCATGGGCAGCCCGGACAGCACCAGCGCCTGGATCGCCGCGGCGGGTCCCGGCACGGCCTCCACGGCGAGGCCCCGCTCCACCGCCGCGCGCACCAGGCGGAAGCCCGGGTCGGCCAGGCCCGGCACGCCGGCGTCGGACACCACGGCCACCACGTCGCCGGCCTCCACGCGCGCGAGCAGCTCGGGGATGCGCTGGTCCTCGTTGTGCTCGTGATGGCTGACCATCGGCACGCGCACCCCGATGTGGTCCAGCAGCACGCGCGTGCGCCGCGTGTCCTCGGCGGCGACCACGTCGGCCTCGCTCAGCGCGCGAGCGGCCCGGGGCGACAGGTCCTCCAGGTTGCCGATCGGCGTGGCGACGACCACGAGCCGCCCGTCGCCGCTGCGCTGGCCCATCGGGTGCTCCTCCGTAGACTGTCGCCCTCATGTCCGCCCCCGCCATGGCTCCAGCCACCGAGCACTCGACCGCGACGCGCGTGGGCGCGGCCGCGATCCTGCTGCCCCTGCTGCTGGTGGCGGTGGCGGGGACGCTGCGGTTCTACCGGCTGGGCCACCCGCCGCGCATCTACTTCGACGAGGTCTACTACGCCAACGACGCCAAGGAGGTCCTGGACCACGGCGTCGAGAGGGGCTTCGCGGTCCATCCCCCGGTGGGCAAGTGGGTGATCGCCGGCGGCATCGCGCTGTTCGGCGATGACAGCTTCGGCTGGCGCTTCGGCGTCGCGGTCGCCGGCACCCTGACGGTCCTGGCGACCTACCTCCTGGGCCTGCGGCTGTTCCGCCGCCGCGGCGTCGCGGCGCTCGCGGCCTTCCTGCTGGCCATCGACGGCCTGGCGTTCACGATGAGCCGCATCGCCATGCTGGACATGATCCTGACGCTGTTCGTGGTCACCGGCGCATGGCTGCTGCTGGTGGACCGGGACCGCATGTGGGCCGACCTGCCGGAGGGGCCGGTGGAGCCCGGCGAGCCGCCGCCGCACCGGCCGCGCACGTACCGCTGGCTGGCCGGCGTGGCGTTCGGCCTGGCGCTGGCGACCAAGTGGTCGGGCCTGCTGGCCATCGGCGCGGCCGGGCTGTTCTTGATCGGCAACGAGCTGCTGTGGCGGCGGCGCACCACCGGACGCCCGCTGCACCGCTGGTGGCGCGCCGCCGTGAGCATCGGCGCCAGCCTCGTGCTGGTCCCGCTGCTGGTCTACGCGGCCTCCTACGGCGGCTGGTTCGCCAACTTCGAGCAGACCCGCCAGGGCCAGGAGCAGTGCCGCGACGGCTGCGCGCTGGCCCTGCCCGACATCGCGGGGACCTGGGCCGACGAGCAGCTGCAGATCTACCGCTTCCACCGCGACCTCACCGCCGAGCACCCCTACCGCGCCTCGCCGGCCACGTGGCCGCTGATGCTGCGCCCGGTGGCCTACTACTACGAGTCCTGCGACGGCGAGAAGCTCGCCAACGACGAGTGCGTGGTGGAGCCCGGCAACGTCGCCGAGGTGCTGGGCATGGGCAACCCGGCGATCTGGTGGCTGGCGCTGGGCGCGTACGCGGTGGTGGGCTGGTACGCCGCCGCGCGGCGGGACTGGCGCGCGGGCCTGCTCCTGGTGTTCCTGCTGGGGCAGTTCCTGCCGTGGCTGGCGACGTCCCGGCCCGCGTTCCTGTTCTACACCGTGCCGATGCTGCCGTTCATGACGCTCGCGCTGGCCTACGCCGCGTGGCGCTCCCGCGAGGAGCCGGCGCTGCGCTGGGTGCCGTTCGCCATCCTGGCGCTGGCCGTGGCCGGCTTCCTGTTCTGGTACCCGGTGCTGGCGGGCGTGGAGATGCCCAAGGAGGCCTGGCAGCTCCGCATCTGGACGTCGCGCTGGGTCTGATCGGCGTCAGACGTCCGGGTCGCCGCGCTCCTGCTTGCCGCGGTTCCAGACGAAGCCGCCGGCGATGCCCAGGGCGGTCGAGCCGGCCACCACGCCCACCACGATCGTGATGACGACGCTGGTCATCTCGCCGGCGAACAGCAGCAGGCCGGCCAGCAGCCCCAGGACGCCGCCGATGATGCCGCCGACGACCAGGCCGCCGGCGCCGCCGATGAGCTGGCTGCGCGTGCCGAGCGCGCCGGGGCCCCACAGTCCCTTGTCGAGCTCCTGCTCCATTTCACGTCCCGACGTGGGGGTGTGCGCGGGAGGCGGCACCTCGCCGTGCTCGTGCTCGTCGATGTGGCGTTCGATCTTCTCGCGCATCTGGCCTCGCTCCTCGTGGACGCTCCTCGCGGGTGTCCTTCCCGCCGGGCAGCGCCCCCATGCCTAGGCGCGCAGGCCGTCCAGGACGCCACGGCGCGACGCTCGCGGCACGCTCGGCCGGTCCACCGATAGCAAGCGGGGCGGTCCAGCGATAGGACGGTCACCGGGCCGTCCCAGACGGCGGTTCGGGGCCGTCACGTCCCTCAGCATGGCCGCCATGACGCCGCGGGGGCCCGATCGACCATCCAAGCCGACCCGGCCGCCGCGCGCCTTCGTGCCCGAGTGGCCGCACGGCCCGGTGTCGCGCGTGCCGGAGGCGGAAGGCGGCGAGGCGACCGAGTGGCTGGCGGAGCAGGCCGCGCGCCTGGCCGGCCAGATCATGCGGCGGCGCCTGGAGCGGGGGCTGCGCCGCAGCCAGCTCGCCGCCCGCACCGGCCTGCGCCCCAACACGATCCTGGACGTCGAGGACGGCCGGAGCTGGCCGGACTTCCGCACCATCGGGCTGATCGCCTGGGCGCTGGAGGCGGACCTGGAGTTCGAGCCGCGCGTGGCGCTGCGCGCGGCGGAGCCGGTGTCGCGCTACCGCACGGACTGAGGCGCGCCCGCGTCAAGACCGGCGAAAACCACTGGCGCACTCACTCGAACATATGTACGATCTGTTTCACCGTACCGACCACTGACGAGGGACGGCGGCGCCGGCAGAGCGCCGCTCGTCAGGCGACGAGCAGGCCACCTCGCCATGACCGCCCAGCCGACCAGTCCCAAGCCGCCGCCGGCCAAGCCGCGCCGGCCCCCGCGCGAGTACCTGCGCGGGACCTGGCCCGACAGCCCGGTCCGCCGCGTCCCCGAGGAGGAGGGCGGCGAAGCCGTGGAGCACCTGGTGGAACAGGCCGCCCGGCTGGCGCGCCAGATCTCCTCGCGGCGCCTGAGCCGCGGCCTGTCGCGCAGCCGCGTCGCCGCGCTGACCGGCCTGCGCCCCAACACCGTGCTGGACGTGGAGGAGGGCCGGAGCTGGCCGGACCTGCGCACCCTGGGACTGCTGGCGTGGGCGCTCGAAGCGGACCTGGAGCTGGAGCCGCGCGTGCCCCTGCGGGCGCGCGACCGCTGGAGCCGCACCTGACTTGTCCACAGGAAACGGGGCGGGGGGCTGGCCCTTCGCGCTCGTCGCGGCCAGGATGCCGCCCATGCGGACCTGGAAGGCAGCCGAGCGAGCGCTGCGGCGAGAGACGGGACTGACCGTCGGCCGCCTGCGCGACAGCCACCCCATCCCCCTCGTCATCGCCGCCGGCGGCGCCCGGCCGCGCGCCGTGGTCGCGCTCGGCGGCGTCGACCCCCACGATCCCATGGACACCGTCGGCGACCTGGCGTGCTTCGCCGCCGCGCTGGCGCCGAGCCGGGTGATCGTCGCGCTGTCGGTCACCAGGTCACCCCGCGCGCGCAGGGGGATGCTGCTGTGCTGCGACGTGCGCGCCGTCGCCGACGGGCTGGTGGAGGTGACGCGCGCGTGGCCGTGGTACCGGCTGGGCCGGCACGTGTGGTGGCCGCGCGTGGAGGTGCGGCAGTGGGAGAGCCCCATGGACCTGCTGCCGGGCATCGCCGCGGCGATCCTCAAGCGGCGCGACCGGGACCACTCGGACGAGCTGGTCGAGAGGATGCTGGCCTACACGCTGGCCACCGGGCACCGGGTGCGCCTGGCCCGCTGACGAGGCCGCCGCGTACAGTGCCCCGCATGTGCCGAAGCATCCAGCAGCTGCGCGGCGCGGAGCCGCCCGCCACCACGCAGGAGGTCCGCGAGGCGGCCCTGCAGTACGTGCGCAAGATCAGCGGCTACCGCGTGCCCGCCAAGGCCAACGAGGCGGCGTTCGCAGCCGCGGTCGACGAGGTCGCCGCGGCGACCCAGCGGCTCCTCGACGGCTTGGTCGTCGCCCCCGGGTCGCGGCCGCCCGAGCTCGTCCAACGCCGCCCACGGTGACCGCCGCCGCCACGCCGGCACCGCACGCGCGCACCGGGCCGGCGCAGGCGCGCCGCCCGCACGTCGCCGTGTGGCTGGTGTGGGCCGCCGCGTGCCTGGCCGTGCTGCAGGCGGCCACCACGCCGCCGGCGGCGCTGCTGCTCATCGGCGTGGCGGCGCTGACCGTGGAGGCGTGCGGCGACCGGCGGCGCCTGGCCGGCGCGTTTCCCGCCCTGGTCGGCGCGGCGGCGTTCTTCGCGCTGCTGCGCGTGCTGCTCACCGCGCTGACCACCCACGCCGGCGAGGACGTGCTGGCGCGCCTGCCGTCCTTCGAGCTGCCCGCGCTGCTCGGCGGCTTCACGGTGGGCGGCACGCTGCACCGCGCGGTGCTGCTGCGCTCGCTGAGCGAGGGCCTGGTGGTGGTGGCGGTCATCGCGACCCTGGCGGCGTTCAACGCCGTGGTGAGCCACCACGAGCTGCTGCGCCTGCTGCCGCGCGCGTTCCACGAGCTTGCGCTGGTGGTCAGCGTGGCGGTCGCGTTCGTGCCCTCGGCGCTGGCCGCCGTCGGCGCGGTGCGTGAGGCCGACCACGCGCGCGCGGGCGCACCGGTCGGCTCGCGGCGCGGCTGGGCGCGGCGCCTGGGCGCCGTGCTCGAGACGTCGCTGGAGCGCGCGATCCTGCTGTCGGAGTCCATGGAGTCGCGGGGCTTCGGCCACACGGGCAGCGGCCGGGCGGAACGGCGCGGCAGCCGCCTGGCGCTGCTGGGCCTGCTGTCGTGCAGCGGCGCGTTCGGCGCGCTGCTGGCGCGACAGCCCGCCGTGGCGCTCGCGGCGGGCGCGCTCGGAGCCGCCGCGCTGCTCGCCGCGGTGCTGCTGGTGTCGGCGTCCCGGCCGCGCGCGGGGCTTCCGGCCCGCCGGCTGGAGCGCGCCGACCTGGCGATGATCGCGGTGCTGCTCGGCGCGCCCGCCGGCCTGCTGGCGCTGCCGGACACCGCCGCGGCCCTGCGCTGGGA
>DATMKC010000410.1:0-11603 GCA_035553555.1 Egibacteraceae bacterium
GAGCGGGCCGGCCGACCCCGTGACGGGACCGGGCAGCGCCCCGGCCGGGCACGCGCCCGACGGCGCGGAGCAGCCGGCGCTGGCGCGCAACACGGCGGTGATGGCGGCCGGCACGCTGCTGTCGCGCATCACCGGCTTCGGCCGCCTGGCGGCCATGACGGCCGCGTTCGGCATCGTCGAGGGCCCCTTGGCGGACGCCTACAACAAGGCCAACGTCGCCCCGAACATCGTCTACGAGCTGGTGCTCGGCGGCGTGCTGTCCAGCGTGCTGATCCCGGTCCTGGTGGAGACGCTGCGCCGAGACGAGGCCGAGCACCGCCACGTCACCAACACGATCACCACCATCGCGGGGGTGGTGCTGCTGGCGATCACCACGGCGGGCATCGCCGGGGCGCCGTGGCTTGCCGTGCTGTTCACGCTGGGAGCCGACGGTCCGGCGGCGGAGGTCGCGGAGCTGCGGCGGGTGGTCACGCTGTTCCTGCGCCTGTTCCTCCCCCAGGTGCTGTTCTACGGGCTCACCACGCTGTGGACGGCGTACCTGAACGCGCACCGGCACTTCGCCGCGCCCATGTTCGCGCCCGTGCTCAACAACGTCGTCGTGATCGGCGTGCTGCTGTGGTACGGCGCCATCGTCGACTTCCGCGCCGTGGCGGAACTGGGCCGCCTGAGCGCCGCGCAGCTGTGGCTGCTGGGCCTGGGCACCACCGCCGGCATCCTGGCCATGACGCTGCCGTTGTGGCCGGTGAGCCGCCGCCACGGCTGGGCGTTCCGCCCCAGCCTGGACTGGCGCCACCCGATGGTGCGCCGCGTGGGGAAGCTGGGTGGCTGGGCGGTGCTGTACGTGGCGCTCAACCAGGTCGGCTATCTGGTGGTGATCGTGCTGACCAGCGCCATCCCGGGCGACGGCGCGTTCGCCGCCTACGCCGGCGCGTTCGTGTTCTTCCAGCTGCCCCACGGCATCTACGCCGTCAGTGTGATGACCGCGCTGGTCCCGGGGCTGGCGGAGGCGGCCTCCGCCGGGGAGACCGCGCGCTACCGGGCCCAGCTTGCCGCTGGCATCCGCGCCACCGCCCTGTTCATCGTGCCCGCGGCGGTGGGCCTGGCCGTCCTGTCGGCGCCGATCGTGCGCCTGCTGCTGGAGCGCGGCGCGTTCACCGCCGAGTCGACCGAGCTCGTGTCCGCGGTGCTCACCGCGTTCGCCATCGGGCTGCCCAGCTTCAGCCTGTTCCAGCTGTTCCTGCGCGCCCACTACGCGCTCCAGGACACCCGCACCCCGGTCCTGGTCAACGTGGCCGCCGTGTCGCTCAACATCGCCGTCGACGTCGCGCTGTTCCTGCTGCTGCCGGGGCAATGGAAGGTCGTCGGCCTGGCGCTGGGCCACGCGGCGGCGTACACGCTGGGCGCGGCGCTGTTCGCGCTGCGCCTGCGGCGCCGGATCGGCGGCCTGGGCGGGCGCCAGACCGCCGGGGCGCTGCTGCGCATCGCCGCCGCCTCCGCCGGCATGGGCGCCCTGGTGTCCGCGGTGGCACTGGCGCTGCGGGAGACCGTGGGCGTGGCCGGATTCGGCGCGCAGGCGCTGCAGGTCGCCGCCGCCACGGGCATCGGAGCGGTCGCGTACCTGGCACTGGCCCGGCTCGCGGGCGTGCGGGAGCTGGACTTGCTGAAATCGCTGGTGCGCGGGCGGCGTCATGCCGACTGACAAGGGGAGGTCCACCATCGGTCGGGGAGGACGCATGCATCGCCACGGCGAACACGGCGGGGTCATCGTGTCCGGGCTGCTGCGCACCGCGGTGTGGGTCGGCCTGTTCTGCGTGCTGGCCTTCGACACGGGCGGCATCGTGACCAACCGCGTGCTGCTCGACGAGGCCACCCGCGTGGCGGCCCGCCAGGCCGCCGACAGCCTGGACCGCAGTCGCGGCGTGGCGACGGCATCCGCCGTGCGCGCGGCGCGCGAGGCGGCGGAGGACAGTGTCGCGGACCAGCCCGGGATCGAAGTCCTCGACGTGGCGGTGGAGCGCGGGGAAGTGTCCGTGACCGCGCGCCGCCGCGCGCGCGTCCTGGTGGCCGACCGGATCCCGCCGCTGCGCGACCACGTGGAGGCGGAGTCGCGCGCCTCCGCGTCGCTCGGCGGGCCGTGACGGGCGTCCCCGACGGGCGCCGGGGAATGCGTTCGGGCGTAGACTGCCGCACTCGTAGACCGCACCCGGGGCGACCGGACCGCCCCCGCCGATCGCCGCCACGGAGGTGAGCGGGACGCCACCCGACGCGCCCGGCCAGCCCACCCAGCCAGACCGCGAGGCTCCGCCGCGCGTGCTGGGCGGGCGTTACCTGCTCGAAGAGCCCATCGCCACGGGCGGCATGGCGATGGTGTGGCGCGCGCACGACGAGCTGCTGGCGCGCACCGTGGCGATCAAGATCCTGCACGACCACCTCGCGGCGAACGAGGCCTTCCGCGAGCGCTTCCGCCGGGAGGCCATCGCGGCGGCCAAGCTGACGCATCCCAACGTCGTGGGCCTGTTCGACACCGGGTCGGACGACAGCCGGGTGTACCTGGTGATGGAGTACGTCGACGGCCCCACCCTGCGGGATGTCCTGCGCGACCTCGGCAGCCTGGAGCCCGGCGAGGCGGCCGCGATCGGCGAGAAGATCGCCCGTGCGCTGGCCTACGCGCACGAGCGCGGGCTGGTGCACCGCGACGTCAAGCCCGCCAACGTGCTCATCGGCGAGGACGGCACCGTCAAGATCGCCGACTTCGGGATCGCCAAGGCCGAGGCGGGCGCCGACGACCTCACCACGCCCGGCATGGTGCTCGGCACGGCCGCCTACGTGGCGCCCGAGCAGGTCCGCGGCGAGGAGGTCGACGGCCAGGCCGACCAGTACGCGCTCGGCTGCCTGCTGTACGAGATGCTCACCGGCCAGCAGCCGTTCAAGGGTGACACCGCGGTCGCGACGGCGGCCCTGCGGCTGGAGCACGACCCATTGCCACCCCGGTCGCTGCGGGCGGGCATCCCGCGCGGGCTGGACGACGTGGTGCTGCGCGCCATGGCGCGCGACCCCGCCGCCCGTCATGCCTCCCTGGCGCACCTGGCGGATGCGCTGGCGCCGTTCGCGGCCATGGACGCGACCGCCGCGCTCACGCCCCTGGCCGACAGCGGGCGGGCGGCCGCGTGGGCGGCCGGCCCGGTCGCCGACGACGCGCCCACGCTGTCGGGGACGCCGCCGTACGGGTACGGCCAGCCGCTCCCGCCATCGGCGCTGCCCTACGCCGGCTCCACCGCGGAGGACTCGTTCCTGCGCAGCGAGGGGCGCTGGATCGCGCCGATCCTGGGCCTGGTGGCGCTGGCGGGCCTGCTCGTCGGCGTGGGCCTGGCCACGGGTGTGCTGGAGCCGTCGAGCGGGTTTCCCATCCGCATCGCGCGGGAGTCCGCCCCCGGACAGGCCGGCGAGCTGATCGCGCCCGTGGGCATCGACGC
The DNA here is from genome assembly GCA_035553555.1 of Egibacteraceae bacterium. Classification (GTDB taxonomy): domain Bacteria; phylum Actinomycetota; class Nitriliruptoria; order Euzebyales; family Egibacteraceae; genus DATMKC01. The sequence goes on from DATMKC010000410.1 coordinate 3,474, forward strand.
GTTCGACCCGCCCCCGGGCGACGGCAGCGAGAACGACAGCGACCTGCCCAAGATCCTGGACGGCGACGACGCGACGTCCTGGCGCACGGACCTGTACCGCAACTCCCCGCAGTTCGGCAACCTCAAGGAGGGCGTGGGTTTCTGGGTGGACCTGGGCGCGTCGCGCACACTGCACTCCGTGGCGCTCAAGACGACGACTCCGGGAATCTCCTACCAGGTGCGGGTGGCGGACGGCCCCGCGCCCACGGTGGAGGGCTGGCGCCTGGTCGGCACGGTGGAGTCGGCCGAGGGCCTGGACCAGGTGGGCTTCGCCGAGCCGGTGACGGCGCGCTACGTGCTGGTGTGGATCACCGGGAACCTGCAACCGCAGCGCGGCCGCTTCGCGGCCGGCTTCGCGGCGATGGCCGTCAGGGGCGTGGCGTGACGGGGCTCCCGCGGTGAGCGCGGCGGACGTCGCCGACGAGGTCCTCGTCGGCGAATGGGCGCGCGGCGACCAGGCCGCGTTCGACGAGCTGGTGCGGCGCTACCGCCGCCGCGTCTACGGCATCTGCTACCGCTACTTCGGCGACGCGGCCGACGCCGAGGACGCCGCCCAGGACGCGTTCGTGGCGCTGCTGCGCAAGGCCGGCACCTTCCAGGGCACGTCGAGCTTCTCCACGTGGATGTACCGGGTCACGGTGAACGCCTGCAACGACCTGGCCCGCAAGCGGGGCCGGCGGCCGCAGCGCACGGACACGGACGTCTCCACCCTGGCCGACGACCTGGCCGGCACCGAGGACCTGGTCGGCCGGCGCGAGCTCGGCATGGTCCTGGAGGGCGCGCTGCGCGAGCTGGACCCCGACACCCGCGCGGCCATCGTCCTGCACGACGTGCAGGGCGTGCCCTACCAGGACATCGCCGAGCGCCTGGGACTCGCGGTGGGGACCGTCAAGTCACGGATCCACCGTGGCCACGCCCGGCTCGCCGCGCTCTTGACAGAAGCCGGGGGAACCCTGCCGGACGGCTCGGCCTCCAACCCTGCGAAGCCCACATCTGGACACGCATGAACGACTACCGCCCACCCGACGCGCAAGGCCCGGCCCAGCCGGAGCCGGACGAGGCGCTGTCGGCGTACCTGCTCGGCGATCTCGAGGACGGGGCCGCGGCGGCGTTCGAGGCGTGGCTCGCGGCCGACGCGGGGCTGCGCGCCCGGCTCGACGCGCTCGCCGGCGCGCTGGCGGCCCTGGGCGGCGTGGACGACGTCGACGAGCCGGACGGCTTCGCGGAACGGCTGGGCGCCCGGCTGGCGGCGGAGCGCGACGTGGCCGATCTGAGCGCCCGCCGCGAGCGGCGGCGGCGCTGGAGCGCGGTGCTGACCGCGGCCGCCGGCGTGGTGGTGCTGGCGGTGGCCGGCCTCCAGGTGACCACCGGCGGGCCGCCGGCGCCCCGGGACGAGCGCGTGGCGCGCGAGATGGCGGCCGGAGACGATGCCGCCGTGGAGCAGGCGGCGGGCGAGGCGCTGCTGGAGAGCGACGGCATGGAGCTGGAGTCCGGGGCGGGCAGCGCCGACGCGTACCGCGCCCCCGAGCCGATGGCGGACGGGGACGGCGGTGCCGCCGGCGTCGAGGAGACCGCGGCGGACGGCCCGGCCGACAGCGCCGGCGGCGGTTCCGGCGGCGCCCCGTCGATGGCCGCGGCGGACGACGGCCAGGGCCCGGCGATCGTGGACGAGGGCGCATCGCTGGACGACGACGACCAGTTGCGCGCGCGCTACGAGGGGGCGCCCGAGTCCGAGCGGTTCCGCGGCCTTCCCCGGGAGGATGCCGCCGAGGTCGCCGCCCGCCACGCCGACCAGGTCCGCGCCGCGGACGCGTTCGCGTCCGGCGCGCGGCCCGACCGCTGCCTGGACGAGGTCGGCGCCGAACGCGACGGCCGCATCGTCACCGTGGTGGAGCGGCTGCGCTGGCAGGGCGGGGAGGCCCTGGCGTACGTCCTGGCCCTGCCGTCGGAGACGTCGGCGACCGTGGACCGCTTCGAGGCCTGGGTCATGGGGCCGCAGGGCTGCGACATCCTGGGCCGGGTGTCCTGGCGGTAGCATCGGACCCAGACCGCACGCCACAAGGAGCCGCACCGCAATGGCCGACGCCGCCGACCTCCCCGCCGAGCCCGTCCGCGAGGTGCTCATCATCGGCTCCGGCCCCGCGGGCCTGACCGCCGCGATCTACGCGGCCCGCGCCAATCTCGAGCCCCTCATGATCGAGGGCCGCGAGCCCGGCGGGCAGCTCATGCTCACGACCGAGGTCGAGAACTTCCCGGGCTTTCCCACCGGCCGCATGGGCCCGGAGCTCATGGCGGACATGCGGGCGCAGGCCGAGCGCTTCGGTACGGAGATCCTCACGGCAGACGTGGACGAGGTCGACCTGGCGAGCGGCTCGTCGTTCACGGCGACGGTCGGGGACACCGTCTACCGGGCCCGCACCGTGATCATCTCGACCGGTGCGACGGCCCGCTGGCTGGGTCTGCCCAACGAGCAGCGGCTCATCGGCCGCGGCGTGTCTAGCTGCGCCACCTGCGACGGCTTCTTCTTCCGCGACCGCGAGCTCGTGGTGGTCGGCGGCGGCGACTCCGCCATGGAGGAGGCGACGTTCCTCACGAAGTTCGCCAGCAAGGTCACCGTGGTGCACCGGCGCGACGAGCTGCGCGCCTCCAAGATCATGCAGGAGCGCGCCCTCAAGAACGACAAGATCGAGTTCCTGTGGAACGCCGAGGTGGTCGAGGTCCTGGGCGCCGACGTGGTGGAGGGCGTCGTGCTGCGCGACACGCTCAGCGGCGAGCAGCGCGACTTCCGCACCGACGGGCTGTTCCTGGCCATCGGGCACGACCCCACCACCGCGCTGTTCCGGGGCCAGCTCGACCTGGACGACGACGGCTACATCCTGGTCTCCGAGCCGCGCACGGAGACGAGCGTGCCCGGGGTGTTCGCCGCCGGCGACGTGGTCGACCGCATCTACCGCCAGGCCATCACCGCCGCGGGCATGGGCTGCAAGGCCGCAATCGACGCGGAGCGCTGGCTGGAGGCACAGGCGTAAAGATCAACGGGGCCAGGAAGCGATCCGCTTTACGCCTGTAGCCTTGCCGTGCGCGCCGGCCCCGAGCCGCTTGCCGCCAAAGTCGGGATCTGGGCGATTCGATTTGCGCGCCGCGCGGAACTGGCTTATAAATCGCATCCGCAAAACTTGATATGATGTAGGTCTGTTCGTCCGGCGCATCTGGGAACACCCGGTGAGTGCGACGACGAGCGGCACACAGATCCGCGGTTCGGCTGTCCCCCCGTCATCCGAACCGCGCGCGAGGGGCGCTACGGCGCCCCTCGCTTCTTTTCGCCCGGCCAAGGGAAATAGGCTGGGGGGAATAGGCTGCACGTCAGCGGGCGTTGCCCGGCGGAGCCGGCGACACGGCGCTGGACCGCGGCAGGACCGCCTCACGGACTCGAAGGAGCCACAGACATGGGCACAACCAAGTCGGTCACCGACGCCGAGTGGGAATCGGAGGTCCTCAAGTCGGACCTGCCCGTCCTCGTCGACTTCTGGGCCGAGTGGTGCGGGCCGTGCCGGATGGTGTCACCCGTGGTGGAGGAGATCGCCGGCGAGAAGGCCGGTGCCCTCAAGGTCCTCAAGCTGAACGTGGACGACAACCCCGAGACCGCCCGCAAGTACAAGGTCATGTCCATCCCCACGCTCATGGTCTTCCAGGGCGGCGACGAGAAGAAGCGCCTGGTCGGTGCCCGCGGCAAGAGCCAGCTCCTCCAGGAAGTGGACGAGTTCCTGTCGTAACGGCGCTTCCCGGCCGCCCGGCCACGGCCGTGCGGTGACGTGCGGGACTACACTGCGCCGCCGTGAGTGACCCCCAGCGCACCCCCCCGATCCGCCTCGGTGACGAGGGCGCGCCCGTCAGCGACCTCCAGCGCCGGCTCGTCCGCCTGGGCGAGCAGGACCTGGAGGTCGACGGCCGTTTCGGGCCGGTCACCCTGGAAGCGGTGCGCCGCTTCCAGCGCGAGCACGGGCTGGCCGCCGACGGCGTGGTGGGGCCGGAGACCTGGCGGCGCCTCGTGGAGGCAGGCTGGGCGCTCGGCGACCGGCTGCTGTACCAGCGCCGCGTGATGCTGCGCGGCGAGGACGTGCTGGAGCTGCAGCAGCGGCTCAGCCGCCTGGGCTTCGACGCGGGACCGGAGGACGGCATCTTCGGGCCTCTCCTGCACGCCGCCGTGGAGGAGTTCCAGCGCAACGCGGGCCTGGAGGTCGACGGCGTGGCCGGTCCCGCCACCGTGGCGGCGCTGCGGCGCCTGCACCGCGACCACCAGCGCGGCGGCCATGTGGCGCGCCTGCGTGAGCGGGAGGCCCTGCGGCGGCTCGTCCACCGCGGCCTGGCGGGCGCGCGCGTGGTGGTGGACCCCGCCCACGGGCCGGACGACCCGGGCGTGACCGGTCCCGGCGGGACGCGCGAGCACGACGTCACCTGGGAGATCGCCCGGCGCCTGGTCGCGCGGCTGTCCGCCCGCGGCGTCCACGCCGTGCTGTCGCGCGGCCACTCGACCACCCCGCCGCCATCCGAGCGTGCCCGCTTCGCCAACGAGCAGGGCGCGGACGCGCTCGTCGGCATCGGCCTGTCCGGGCACCCCACGCCTGCCGCGACCGGCAGCAGCGCCTACTACTTCGGCTCGCCGACGTTCGTGTCGGAGGCCGGGGAGCTGCTGGCGGGGCTGTGCCAGGAGGAGCTGGTGACCGCCGGCGCGCGCCCGGACGGGCGCTGCCATCCGGTGACGTGGACGGTCCTGCGCGAGACGCGCATGCCGGCCATCGTGGTGGAGCCAGGGTTTCTGACGTCCCCGCGGGACGAGGCTCGCCTGACCAGCCCCGAAGGGCAGGAGGCGATCGCCGAGGCGCTCCTGCGAGGCATCGCGCGCTTCCTGGAGCCGCGGCCGGGCGACTGACCGGTCCGGGAGCGGCCGCGTCAGGGCCGCTCGGGCTTCGCCATGCCTGTCCGGGCCAGTCCGGTGTCGGGGGCCGGCTTGGGCAGCCGCTCGCGGCGGCTGAGCGCGCTCACCACGCTCTCCAGGGCATGGCCCACCTGCTCCTGCCAGCGCACCGTCTGGCGCAGATCCAGCCGCAGCAGCGGGTGGCGGGCGTCGTCCTGGAAGACCGCGAAGCCGTGCGCCTCCAGGAAGCCGGCCGGGGTCGTGCAGCGCCAGGCAGGCGGGTCGTCGTCGCGCACGGCCAGCGCCTCCACCGCGCGCAGGTTGCGGCGGGCGGCCTCGCGCATGGCCACCTGCAGCAGGGTCTTGCCCAGCCCCCCGCCCCGGTGGTCCTCCGCGACCCACAGGGTGGCCAGCAGCAGGGCGTCGTCCGAGGCGGTGCGCCCGCTGGCGCGGATGCGGGGGAAGTGCTCCGGCGGGCCGTACAGCACGTAGCCGGCGAGCTCGTCGTCCAGGTAGACCCCTTTGCCGGGCGGGCCCCACTCCAGCTCCGCCGCGCGCCACCACGCCTCCTTGCCGGCCTCGCCGCCGGGCGTGGGACCGGGCCGGCCCGACGGGGCCTCCCAGAACACGCACGACCGGCAGGGTCCGGGCAGGTCCCCGGGCCGGCTGATCTCCCGGATGCGCGGTCCCAGCACCGCTCAGCCCTCGTGGCGGCGCGTCAGGAGCGCGGCGGCGGCGCCGACGGCCGCGCCGAGCAGGAGGCCCACGACGGCCCGCGTCAGGGGGTCCGGCCCCGGGTCGGCCACCTCGTGATGGACCGCCAGGTCGTCGGACCGGACCGCGCGCAGCAGCGCCGCCGGCTGTCGCCGAGCCAGGTCCGCGGGGTCCGACGGCACCGTTTCCTCCTGTGCGGGCGCGCTCTGGCCGCAGTGTAGCCAGCACCGCACCGCCCCATTCCGGGTGCCCGGGCCGTGACGCCGCCCGAGGAGCGAACGATTCACGCCGAAGGCGTGACTGAGCGACGAGGGATGGCGGCACGCCCGGAGAGACGACAGGGCGATGCTACGCTGCGACGCGGAGGACCCGCCATGAGCGAGATCAAGCTCGACCCCTATCTGTCGCGCTACGCGGTGCGCACGCGCGGCATGACCGCCTCGGAGATCCGGGCGCTGTTCGCGGTGGCCAGCCGCCCCGAGATCGTGTCGCTGGCCGGCGGGATGCCGTTCACGGCGGCGCTGAACTACGACGCCCTCCAGGCGGTGACTCAGGAGGTCCTGAGCGCGAACGGCCCCGTCGCCCTGCAGTACGGCGGCGGGCAGGGCCTGCCGGAACTGCGCGAGCAGCTCGTGGAGATCATGCGCGCCGAGGGCACGGCGGCGCACGCGGACGACCTCGTGGTCACCGCAGGGGGCCAGCAGGGCCTCGACCTGGTGGCGAAGCTGTTCTGCGACCCGGGCGACGTCATCCTGGCCGAGGGCCCCACCTACGTCGGCGCGCTGGGGGCATTCTCGGCATATCAGGCCGATGTGCGTCATGTTCCCATGGATTCCCAGGGAGTGATCCCGGAGGCGCTCGAGAATGCGCTGGCCGCGCTGCGCCAAGAGGGCCGCAGCGCCAAGTTCTTCTACACGATCCCGAACCACCAGAACCCGGCTGGCGTCTCGCTGTCCGTGGCTCGCCGCGAGCGCATCGTGGAGATCGCCGCGGAGCACGACCTGCTGATCCTGGAGGACAACCCCTACGGGCTGATCGACTTCAAGGGTGAGCAACGGCCGTCGCTGCGCACGCTGTCGCCGGAGCGCGTGATCTACCTGGGGACCCTGTCCAAGATCCTGTCCCCCGGCATCCGCGTCGGCTGGGTCGCGGCAGCGGGCCCGGTGCGCGACAAGCTGGTGCTGCTCAAGGAAGCCGCGGACCTCTGCCAGTCCAACTTCACCCAGTACGTCGCGGAGCGCTGGTTCGCGACGCAGCCGTGGCAGCGCCAGGTCGAGGAATTCACCGACCTGTACCGCGAGCGCTGCCGCGCGATGCTCGACGAGCTCGCGGCCACGTTCCCGCCCAGCTGCACGTGGAGCGAGCCCACCGGGGGCTTTTTCGTCTGGGCGACCGTGCCGGCGGAGATCGACACCAAGGAGCTCCTGGCCAAGGCGCTGAGCGAACGCGTGGCGTACGTGCCCGGGGTCGGGTTCTATGCCGACGGCAGCGGGCGCAACGCCATGCGGCTGTCGTTCTGCTTCCCCACTGCGGAGGTCATCCGCGAGGGTGTCAGCCGCCTCGCCAGCGTGCTGCACGCGGAGCTCGAACTGGTCCAGGCCGTCTACGGAAAGCGGGCGTGACCATGGCGTTCAAGGTTGTGATTCTCTCTGGAGGCCTGAGTCTGGAGCGCGACGTGAGCCTGCGCTCCGGCCGGCGCGTGATGGAGGCGCTGTCGGACCGCGGCCACCACGCGACGCTGCTGGACCTGGACAACGAGCTGGTCCCCACCCTGGCCAAGGGCTCGTTCGACGCGGCCTTTCTCACCCTGCACGGCAAGGCGGGCGAGGACGGCACGATCCAGGGGCTGCTGGAGCTGCTGGGCCTGCCCTACACCGGCCCGGACGCCGTGGCGTCGGCGATCGCCTGGGACAAGGGCGTGTTCAAGGGCATGCTGGGGCGCGCCGGGCTGTCCACACCGCCCTGGGTGGCGGTGTCCTCCGAGGCGATCCGCACCATGGGCGCCGGGCAGGCGCTGGACCGCATCGGGGCGTCGCTCGGCGGGCCGTTCGTGGTGAAGCCGGCGCAGGGCGGGGCCTCCATGGGCGTCCGGTTCGTCCCTGACGAAGGTGGGCTGACGCAGGCGCTGGTGACCGCCTTCAACTACTCCAACGTGGCCTTGGTGGAGCGGTTCATCGCCGGGACGGAGGTGGCCGTGTCGATCATCGACGACGAGCCCATGCCCGCGGTGGAGATCGTGCCGCTCAGCGGGAGCTACGACTTCACCGCCCGGTACACCGCGGGCGCCACGGAGTTCTTCGCCCCGGCGCGACTGGACGGCGCCACGCTGGACCGCTGCGCCGAGTTGGCCGTCGCGGCGTACCGGCTTGCCGGCGCGCGGCAGATCACCCGTGCCGACATGATCGTGGACGCCGACGGTCAGCCGTGGCTGCTGGAGCTGGACACGTGCCCCGGCATGACGG
>DATMKC010000411.1:0-6805 GCA_035553555.1 Egibacteraceae bacterium
GTGGCGTACTCGCTGTGGTTCGGCGCGTTCGACCGCCTGCCCGCGTCCACGGTGTCGTTCCTCAGCCTGCTGAGCCCCGTGGTGGCCACCGCCATCGGCTACGCGGCGGGCCAGCACCTGAGCGGCACGCAGCTCGCCGGGGCGGCCATCGCGGTCGCGTCGGTCGGCGCCGGGCAGTACTTCGCCCAGCGGGACGCGGCGGGGGCCGCGCCCGTCCCGGCAGGCCCCGGGCCGGCGCCGCTGGCGGCCGCCCGGCCCGTGGCCTGAGTCAGGTCACCAGTAGTAGCGGCGCGGCCCCACCGGACGGCCCATCGCGCCGAGCAGCATCATCAGCGCGCCGACGACGATCAGGATGATCCCGATGGTCGTCACCACGGCGGGGACTTCGAACAAGGCGCCGAGCAGCAGCAGGATCACTCCGAGGACGATCATCTCTTCTGGCCTCCAGCCGGCGCGTGCGCGCCGCATCGACGGCATCGTTGTCGTGCGTCGACATTCCCTCCGCCCGGTCGCCGAAACGCAAAGGCGGGGTTCGGCCGGCCAGGCGTGGACCGGCCCCGCCGCGGGCATGCACAGCGCATCGACGCCTTTTCCGCGACGTCCACTGGAGGACTTCCGATGCCACAGACCGACGGTGCGGGCGGTTACCGCAGCGATCCCTCCGCCACGGCGCCCACGGCGGCGCCGGACGACGCGCCGCCGCGCACGCAGCCGTTCATGCCCGCCGAGGGACCCGCCGCCGCCCGGGGCGAGCGCGCGGAGCGCGACGAGGGCCGCGACCTGCTGCGCGACCCCGTGGCGGCCATGAGCGAACCGGACAACCGCTCCAAGCTGTGGCTGGCGACGGCGGCGCTCACCGCGCTCAACACGCTGCTGCTGCTCGGCCTGCTGTTCGCCGATGGCGCCGACAGCGGCCCGCAGCCCGTGATGGTCGACGGCCAGCCGTGCCTGGTGGTGGAGGGCGAGGACGCCGGCACGCTGTTCTGCCGGCGCTGAGGCCTCAGCGGCGCTTCTCCTCCTCGGCGGCCGCCTGCAGGCGCATGAGCCGCAGCCTGCGGGCCGCCAGCTCCTCGTCGGTGGGCCCGGTGTCGCCGGCGTCCAGGGCGGCCACGCGCCGCCGTCGCGCCAGGCTGTCGTCCGGCTGCGCCTCGGCCGTGCCCTGCTGCAGCCGGCGGCGCAGCTCCGCGAGCGACTTGGGCTTGTTCCCGTCGCGCTTGGGCTTGGGCTCCTCCGCCTTCTTGGCCGGAGGGGGCGGCGCCGCCTTGGGCGCCACGTAGGTCTTGGAGGCGGGGTCCGCCGGGTGGTCGGCCTTGGCGTAGAACTCGTTGAGGTGACGCCATTGGCGCGCAGGCCCGGACTGCGCGACCTCCTTGCCGCAGATCGCGCACCGGCTGGTCATCGAGAATCGTGGCATGACGTCCACCGACCCCTCGAACGGTGAAACGGCGCGTGTGTTTCATGTTACGCCGAGTGAGCGCACTCCATGACGAACCGGATCCGTCCGGGTGCGCGCACCCGCCCCGCCGGTACACTGCCCGGAGCCGTCGCAGTCGCGGGTGTCGAGCAGAGGATCCTGAAGCGCATTGGCCACCAAGGACGAGCAGATCTATCAGGTCGCGGTGGAGCGGCAGAAGGCCGCGCAGGCCGCGGGCAACTACGACCTGGCGGATCTGCCCGGCGACCTCGGCACTCCCGCCGCGGCGGCGCGCGTCGGCAAGACGCCCAAGCAGGACAAGGTCCTCAAGGGCGGCCGCGCGCTGTCGGCCGTGGCCCGGCTCACCCCCGGTGACGCGCTGGCCGTGTTCGGCCGGCCCGAGTCGCGCTGGGCGATGGCCTACTGGCGGCGCACCGGCGGCACCGCCGACATGACCGAGCTGCTCAGCTACGCGCGCCAGCTCATCGGCATGACGCCCAGCGGCGACCTGGTGGTGTGCCTGTGCGGGCACGCCGGCCAGGGCCCGTGCATCCCGCTGTGGGCGCCGCGCGAGGAAGTCAGCCTGACGGTCCAGCCCAACGACCTGGTGCTGCGCTTCGACGACCTCGTCGAGGACCAGTGAGCCAAGCGGCATCCGGGCCGGCCGAGCCGGAGCCCGGAGCGGACGCCGGCTCGCCACGCGAGCTGGATCCGCCACCCGGCTGGCTGGACCGGGCGCACGAGCTGGCCCTGGGGCTGGCGGACCTCGCCGACGACATGGCGCTGTCGCGCTTCGGCTCGTCGGTGCCCGCCGAGACCAAGCCCGACGGCAGCCCGGTCACCGAGGTCGACCGCATGGTCGAGTCGGCCCTGCGCCAGCGCATCGCCGCGGTGTTCCCCGAGCACGCGTTCCTGGGGGAGGAGACCGGCGGCACGCTGGACCACAACCGGCCGACCTGGGTGATCGACCCCATCGACGGGACCAAGAACTTCATGCGCGGCGTGCCGGTGTTCGCCTGCCTCATCGGCGTGGTGTGGCACGGCCACGGCGTGCTGGGCGTGGCCAGCGCCCCGGCCATGGGCGAGCGCTGGGACGCCGCGCACGGCAGGGGAGCGCGGCGCAACGGCCAGCCGGTGCACGTCAGCGCGGTGCGCCGACTGGCCGACGCCAGCGTGCTGCACGGCGCGCTGGAGTGGTACCGCGACCCGGCGCTGTGGCGCGTGCTGGAGCACCTGGCCGACCACGCCTGGACCACGCGCGGATTCGGCGACTTCTGGATGCACCTGCTCGTGGCGGGCGGCATGGCCGACGCGGCGTTCGAGACGGGCCTCAAGCCGTGGGACATCGCGGCGCTGCAAGCCATCGTGTGCGAGGCCGGCGGCAGCCTCACCGCCTTCGACGGCGGCGACGCGCTCGCCGGCGCCGACGGCGCCGTGCTGACCACCAACGGCCTGCTGCACGCCGAGCTGTCCGCGCTGCTCGCGGCGGGCTAGGGGCGCAGGGAGGCGACGTCCGCCTCGCACTCCTCCACGAACGCCTCGGCCTGCGCCAGCCGCTTGTCCATGCGGCCGAGCTCGTCCAGCACCACCACGCGACGGCGTCCCACGGCCTCCAGCAGCTGCTTGGCGGTGCGGTCCACCGGCCGGCGGATGCGCTCCGGCACCGCCTCGCCGCCCTCGCGCGTCGCCGCGCTGACCTGGTCCAGGCGCGCCCGCTCGGCCTCCAGGAACTCCCGGTAGCGCAGCAGTCCGTCACGCTCCTCGATCGCGCGCAACAGCGTGAAGTAGGCGGCGTCGTACTCGGACTTGGCGCTCATGCGCGTGCCTGTTCCCCCCGCACGCTCGCGCGACCCAGCGCGGCCAGCTCGCCCAGCAGGTAGGCCTCGCCCAGGCAGGCGTTGCGGAAGTCGCCCAGGTGCAGCGACTCGTCGACGCCGTGCGCGCGGCTGTCGGGGTCCTCCACGCCGAGCAGCAGCGCCGGCACGCCGTCCAGCGCGCTGGTCACCGCCTCCACGAACGGCAGCGACGCGCCGACGCCGGTGAACACGGCCGGGGCGCCGTAGGCGGCCTCGAGCGCGCGGGCGCACGCCTCGAACGCGGGGCCGGTGGGCTCCTCCGACCACGCGCCCGCGCACCAGCCGGGCGTGACCTCGACCCGCACGCCCCACGGCGCCTGCTCGCGCAGGAAGTCCGCGAGCAGCTTGGTGGCGCGCGCCGGGTCCTGCCCGGGCGCGAGGCGGATGCTGACGCGCGCGGCCGCGGCGGGCGACAGGGTGTTGGACGACAGCGCCACCGCGGGCGCGTCCAGTCCCAGGATCGACAGCGCGGGGCGCGCCCACAGCCGCTCCAGCACCGGCGTGGACGGATCGCCCAGCAGCTCCACCCCGTCCGGCACGCCGGCGTCGGCGCGGAAGTGCGCCTCGTCGAAGTCCAGCGCGTCCAGGCGGGCGCGCTCGGCGGGAGACAGGGGCCGCACGTCGTCGGCGAAGCCGGGGATCGCCACGTCGCCGCGCTCGTCGGTGAGCCGTGCGAGCAGCTTCACCAGCGCGTGCAGCGCGTCGGGCACCGGCCCGCCGTACATGCCGGAGTGCAGCGTGTGGTCCAGCGCGCGCACCTGGACCACCGCGTCGATCAGCCCGCGCAGCAGGTAGGTGATCGACGGCGTGCCGACCGCCCAGTTCTCAAGGTCCGTGACCACCACCACGTCCGCGCGCAGCAGCTCGCCGTGGGCGTCCAGGAACTGCATCAGGTGCTCGCTGCCGATCTCCTCCTCGCCCTCGATGATCACCTTGAGGTTCACCGGCAGCGCGCCGCGGGCGCGCAGCCACGCGTCGACCGCCGCCACGTGCGCCAGGATCCCCGCCTTGTCGTCCGCGGCGCCCCGGCCGAACAGGCGTCCTTCGCGCTCCGTCGGCGTGAACGCGGGGGAGGACCACGCCGCCGGGTCGCCGATGGGCTGCACGTCGTAGTGGGCGTACAGCAGGACCGTGGGCGCGTCCGGGCCCGCGTGCAGCCAGTCCGCGTAGACGGCGGGATGCGTGCCGACCACCTCCAGCAGGACCGCGTTGTCCAGCCCGCGCGCGGCGAGCAGCTCGCGCACCGCCTCGGCGCAGCGGCGGACCTGGCCGGGGTCGAAGCCGGCGGCGCTCACGCTGGGCAGGCGCACCAGCGCCTCCAGGTCCTGCCGGTGGGTGTCCATGCGGTCGTCCAGCACCGCCCGCACGTCGTCGAAACGCCCGCTCACCGTGATCCTTTCCGCCCAGGCCCGCGCGCGGCCGCGGGAGCGCCATGGTAGTCACGCCGTCGCAGTCGTGGTCTAGCCTTGCGCGCATGGACGAGCGGTTCGCGCTGCGGCTGTCGCCGCGCTACATGGAGGTCGACCAGCAGGGCGTGGTGTTCAACGCCTGGTACCTGGTGTGGTTCGACGAGGCGTTCACCGCGTGGATGCGCCACGTCGGCGTCGGCTACGACGAGCTCGTGGGCCGCGGCGTCGACGTGCAGAACGTGCACGCGGAGCTGGACTACCGCTCGGGCGTGCGCTGGGGCGAGGAGGTCGGCGTCGAGGTCGACGTCGTGCGCGTCGGCGGCAAGAGCTTCACGCTCGGCTACACGGTGCGCCGCGGCGGGGAGGCCTGCGTGGAAGGCTCCATCGTCTATGCCGTGGTGGCCACGGACGGCTCCGGCGCGCTGGAGATCCCCGCCGACCTGCGCGCGATCCTGGAGGAGCACCAGCGGCAGGCGGCGTGACGCCGAGCCGCTTCCCGGACCCGCGTGAGGCGCCGGGGGACCAGCCCCTGGGCTACGGCGGCGACCTGGCGCCGGAGACGCTGCTGGACGCCTACGGCCACGGCATCTTCCCGTGGCCGGACGCCGACGGCACGCTGTGGTGGTGGTCGCCGGACCCGCGCGCCGTGTTGCCGCTGGACGGCTTCCACGTGTCGCGCTCCCTGCGCCGGACCCTGCGCGCCGGGCGGTTCACGCTCACGGTGGATCACGCGTTCACAAGCGTCGTGCGGGCCTGCGCGGACCGCCCCGAGGGCACCTGGATCGTCCCGGCGTACGCGCGCGCGTTCCAGCGCATGCACGAGCTGGGCCACGCGCACAGCGTCGAGGCGTGGGACGCCGAGGGCCGCCTGGCCGGCGGCGTGTACGGGCTGGCGCTGGGCGGCGCGTTCTTCGCCGAGTCGATGTTCCACCGGGCCACCGACGCGTCCAAGGTGGCGCTGTTCCACCTGGTGCAGCGGCTGCGTGACGGCGGGTTCACGCTGCTCGACGTGCAGTTGCCGACGCCGCACCTGGCGTCGCTCGGCGCCGTGACGATCAGCCGCGAGGACTACCTTGACCGCCTCACCGACGCCCTCGGCCGCTCCGGGACCACTTTCGCCCGATAGCGGCCACAAGTGGTCCCGCAGCGTGGGTGCGCGGGTGGGGGCGGCCACTCCCGCCGTGCCCCCATAAGCGACATTATGTCGACTAAGCCAGGAGGGTGGCCCGGGGCATGGGAAAGCCCTCCGGTCGGTGGCGGTGGTACCCACCCCGCCTGCCCTACCGGAGGGCTCTCACCCCCCACAGCTGCAAACCGTTGAGCGGAGGTCGCGGATGACGCCCCGGCGCGAGGTCCCGCCCCACAACTCCGCGACGCTGGGCCGGCCACCCGCACGAAACCGGGCCTGTCGCGATCCGTTCCCTCGTGCCGGAGGCGCCATCCTCGCCGCCCCCTACGGCCATTGATACGGACAAGCTCATCGCCGCCTAACGTCCGATTTCGTAAGGCTCGGACGGCGTCCACGCGGGTAGCCTGCCCAGCGCCGGAACAACGAGTCGTGGAGGTTGGCGTGGTCGCAGAGCTGGACATCGTCCTGCGCCTGGAGCCGGTTCGCGAGGCGCTCGCGGACCTGGAGCGCACCAAGGCGGTGTCGCGCCTGTACGACCGCGACGCCTCGCTGTGGTCCGGCGATGCTTCGGTCCAGGCGAAGATCCGCGACCGGCTCGGCTGGCTGGACGCGGCCACCGGCAACGACGACTGGCGCAAGCAGCTCACCGACCTCGCCGCGGCCGCCCAGGCGGACGGCCTGTCGCACGTCGTGCTGGCCGGCATGGGCGGCTCCAGCCTCGCGCCCGAGGTGTTCTCGCTGGTGTTCCGGGGGCACGCGCGCGGCGCCACGCTCACCGTCCTGGACTCCACGCATCCGGAGGCCGTCCGCGCCGCGCTCGACGAGACCGACCTCGCGCACACCCTGGTCGTGGTGGCCAGCAAGTCCGGCAGCACGGAGGAGACCGCCTGCTTCGCCGCGCGCGCCGCGGCGCTGGTCCCCTCCCCCGCCCATCTGCTGGCCATCACCGACCCCGGCTCGGCGCTGCAGCGCCAGGCCGAGGCCGACGGCTGGCGCG
>DATMKC010000412.1:0-4485 GCA_035553555.1 Egibacteraceae bacterium
CGTCGACGCGCGCCTCGCGGAACTCGCCGCGGCGCCGAAGGACTGCGCCGCGGCGAGTTCCGCGAGGCGCGCGTCGACGAGGGCATGGGCGGCGGTGCGCTCGTCGGCATCGAGCGAAGAGAACGGGGCGCGCCCGGCCGAGGCCGCCAGAACGCGGCGATTGGCCACCGACCCGGCCCGCTCGACCAGCATGCCGATCCGCGCCCAGTGGCTGATCTGCTCCGCGACCGACCGGTTCTCGGCCGGGGCGACAGCCGAGGCGGTCGCCGCGACGTCACCTGCGACGCGTGTCGGTGTGGAGGGTCTCTTGGTCACGCGCCGACTCCTGTAGCAAACTGTGACGATCGTATCATGCTGGCACGAGAACGTCCATGGCGACGACGCCCGCACAGCGAGACAGCCCCGCGGGAAGATGCTTCCGCGGGGCTGTCTCGCTCGTCGGGATGCGGGGATTTGAACCCCGGATCTCCGGTCCCCCAGACCGGCGCCCTGGACCAAGCTGGGCCACATCCCGTCGCTCCGGCTGGGAGGCCGGCGCGCAGAGGGGGAGGGTAGCGCGGGGGTGCGATCCCGGCCAATGCGCGCGGGAAAGCTAGGCTTCATCCCGTCGGTTCGGACAGGAGCTCAAGGATGCGGCGGGACTTCGACTGGGGCGCGCGCAAGGACCGCCCCGCCGTCGTGCACGACAAGGTCCTCACCGTCGCCAACGGCATCAGCCTGGCCCGCCTCGCCGGCCTGC
The DNA here is from genome assembly GCA_035553555.1 of Egibacteraceae bacterium. Taxonomy (GTDB): domain Bacteria; phylum Actinomycetota; class Nitriliruptoria; order Euzebyales; family Egibacteraceae; genus DATMKC01. The sequence continues at coordinate 740 of DATMKC010000412.1, forward strand.
CCCTGTTCGTCTGGCTGATGTTCGGCCCGCAGGCCTACGGGTGGGCGTGGTTCACCCTGTTCGTGGTCGGCTCCACCGACTTCCTCGACGGCTACGTCGCCCGCCGCTTCGACCAGGTCACCAAGCTGGGCAAGCTGCTCGACCCGCTCATCGACCGGGGCCTCATGGCCACCGTGGCGATCAGCCTCCTGGCGGCCGGGATGCTGCCGTGGTTCTTCGTGGCGGCGATCCTGGGGCGGGACCTGTTGATCCTGCTGGGCACGCTGGCGTTCCTGCGGGCGGTGCCGGAGATCGCCGTGACCAGAACCGGCAAGTTCGCCACCGCCTGCCTGCTGATCGGCCTGCCCGGCTTCCTGCTGGGCCACATGGACTGGCCCGCGCGGCAGGTGTTCCTGGTCCTGGCGTGGGGCTACACCACCGTGGGCGTGGCCGGCTACTGGATCGCCGGCCTGCAGTACGCCCGCATCGTGCGCGGGCTGCGCGGGAGCGGGGCATGAGCGAGCGCCTGGCCGGAAGGCAGCGCGACCCCGCGGAGGCCCTCGGCCTGCACCGCGACGTCGTGTCCGACTACGAGGGCCTCGACACCGCGCGCTGGACGCGACCGTGGTCGCACCGGACCGTGCTGGTGCTCACCGTCGCCGGAGCGCTGCTGGCCGGCTTCCTGCTCAGTGCCGCGCTGCGGGCCGGCCGCACGGTCGCGCTGGAGCAGGACGTGCGCCGCACCGAGCTGATCGGGCTGATCGAGGAGCGGCGCGCGCACACGCAGCGGCTGTCGGCGCAGCTGGAGGCGCTGCGCCGCGACGTCGACGCCGCCGAGGCCGAGGCGGCCGCCGGGGTCCCGGCGCTGCGCGCGCGCCTGGCGGAGCTGGAGGTCGCCGCCGGGCTCACCGCGCTGCGCGGACCCGGCCTGCGCGTGGAGCTGGCCGACGCCTCCGGCACGTGCGCGACCGGGCGCACGGAGGACTGCCAGATCCAGGACACCGACTTGCAGCTCGCGGTGAACGCGCTGTTCGCCGTGGGCGCCGAGGCGGTGGCGGTCAACGGGGAGCGGGTCATCGCCACGACGGCGATTCGCAGCGCCGGGCGCTCCGTCCTGGTGAACTACGAGGTGCTCGCCTCGCCGTACGTGATCGAGGCGATCGGCGATCCCGAGGGGCTGCGCCGCCGCTTCGCCGAGTCGGCGGTCGCGAGCGACTTCACGGTGTGGAAGGACGTGTACGGGTTGGGCTTCTCCATCCAGCAGGCCGACGAGCTCACGCTGCCGCCCTACGACGGCGGCCTCCGGCTGCGCGTGGCCGCCCCCGCGGGGGAGGCGCTGCCGTGATCCCGCTGATCGCGCTGCTGGTCGGCGCCATCCTGGGCCTGGTCTTCCAGCCCACCGTCCCGGCCGCCCTCGCGCCCTACCTGCCGGTCGCGGTCGTCGCGGCGCTGGACGCCATCTTCGGGGCCGTGCGCGCCCGCCTGGACGGCGTCTTCAGCGAACGCATCTTCCTGGTGTCGTTTCTGACCAACGTGGTGCTGGCCGTGTTCCTGGTGTACCTGGGCGACCAGCTCGGCGTGGGCAGCGACCTGTCGACCGCGGTCGTGGTGGTCCTGGGCGTGCGCATCTTCCAGAACCTGGCCTCCATCCGCCGGCACCTGTTCCGCGCATGAGCGCCACGTCGGCGCCGGCGCTGCGCGGCCCGCTGATGCGGGTCGGCGTCGCGCTGGCCTGCGGGCTGCTCGGCTTCCTGCTGGTGGCGCAGGTCCGCGCGACGGAGAGCGTCGAGGACCGCCTCGCCGGTGAGCGCGAGGAGGACCTCGCGCAGATCCTGTCGGACCTGTCCGCGGAGGCCGACCGGCTCACCTTGGAGATCACCGACCTGCGCCTGACCCTGCTGGCGGTGCAGAACGAGGCTGAGGGCGAGCAGGTCGCGCTGCGCAGCCTCCAGCGGCGGCTGGACGACTTGCGCATCCTGGCGGGCGTCGTCGCCGCGGAGGGCGAGGGCATCTCCTTCGTCATCGAGGACCCCGCGGGGCAGGTGCGCCAGGACCTGCTGGTGGACACCATCCAGGAGCTGCGCGACGCGGGCGGCGAGGCGATGGCGGTCAACGGCGTGCGGCTGATCGTGTCGTCGGCGTTCAGCGTGCGGCGCGACCGGCTGCTGCTGGATGGCCAGCCGCTGACGCCGCCCTACCGCATCGTCGCCGTGGGGCCCGCCGACACGATGGCCAAGGCCCTGGCCATCCCCGGCGGCGCCATCGACACGCTGGAGGCCCGCACGGAGGTGCGCACCACCGTGGAGCAGCTGGCGCAGCTCACCGTGCCGGCGCGGCCGCAGACGGCACCGTTCGTGTTCGGCGAGCCCGTGGTGGAGTCGCGCGACGGCGAATGACGCCGGGCGCGGCGGGCCGCGCGCGGGGTAGCATCCGCGCGCGACACACCGACCGGCGGATGCCGGTCGCGCCGGCGCCGCACGCCCGGTGCAACCAGGAGGAGAGTGACGCAGGGGTGAACAACCCGGACGATCGCAGGTACACCGAGGAACACGAGTGGGCCCGGGCCGAGGGCGGCCGTGTCACGGTCGGGATCACCCACTACGCGCAGGACGCGCTCGGGGACGTGGTGTACGTGGACTTGCCGGCCACCGGCACGCGCGTCGAGCAGGGCCAGCCGTTCGGCGAGGTGGAGTCCACCAAGAGCGTCTCCGATCTGTACGCGCCGGTCACCGGCGTGATCGCGGAGCGCAACGAGGCACTGGAGCAGCACCCCGAGCTGGTCAACAGCGACCCGTACGGGGAGGGCTGGATGGTGGTGATCGAGGTGGAGGACACCGCGGTGGTGGACGGCCTCATGACCGCCGAGCAGTACGGAGCGCTCACCGCGACCGCCTGAGGCGCCTCGCAGGTGAACCGGCCGCCGGTGGGCGGCCCTTTGGTATCGTTCGGAGCCGCTGCACGACGACCGGCCGGCGTGGGAGAGACGATGTACTGCACGCACTGCGGACACTCCAATCCCGCTGGTGCGAACTTCTGCGGCAACTGCGGAAGGCCGCTGGCCGTGTCGGACGCGACCACGGGCGCACTGCGCCTCGACGAGGGCGTGGAGGAGGCCGAGGCGGGCATCGAGGCCTCGGCGGTCGCCGGCGAGCTGGAGCCCGGCACGGCGCTGCTGATCGTGGTCCGGGGCCCCAACCAGGGCGCGCGCTTCCTGCTGGACCGCGACGTCGTGACCGTGGGACGCCACCCGGACAGCGACATCTTCCTGGACGACATCACCGTGTCGCGCCGCCACGCCGAGTTCCGCCGCCAGGCCGGCGCCTTCGGCGTGCACGACACCGGCAGCCTCAACGGCACGTACGTCAACGGTGAGCGTGCCGACGAGCGGCGCCTGGCCACCGGCGACGAGGTGCAGGTCGGCAAGTTCAAGCTGCTCGTGGTGATCGCCGACGGCACGGGCGGGCAGTCCTGATGGCGGGGGACGGCTACACGATCGGCGAGGTCCTCAACCAGCTGAAAGAGGACTTCGAGGACATCACCATCTCCAAGATCCGCTTCCTGGAGAGCGAGGGGCTGATCTTCCCGGACCGCACCGAGTCCGGCTACCGCAAGTTCAGCGCCGACGACGTCGACCGCCTGCGCTTCATCCTCACCGCCCAGCGCGACCACTACCTGCCGCTCAAGGTGATCCGCGAGCAGCTGGAGAAGCTGGACGCCGGCGAGCTGGAGCCGCCCGCCGACCCGCACGGCAACGGCGGGGCGGCCGC
>DATMKC010000413.1:0-7050 GCA_035553555.1 Egibacteraceae bacterium
GTCCGAGGACGAGCACAGACACGCGAACGCCACTTCTCTCGCAGCTTGGATGTCGCCGACGCGCAGCAGGGTCAGGATATTCGTGTCCATGATGGAACGCCATTTGAGGCGGCGTTCTCCCGGTGGAATCGGTGCAAGCGCGGCGCGCACGTCCGGGTCCTCGCGCAGTTCACCGAGCAGGGCGGCCAGGGCGCCCCACTCCGGCCCGAAGTCGTCCTCCAGCCGCTCCCGCACCCGCGCGGACAGGGCGGGCGACGCGCCGCCGGTGGAGACGGCGAGCGTCAGCGGGCCGCGGCGAAGGTCCGCCATGAGGTCGGCCGAGCCGCCGCCGTCGGCGCGCACGCAAGGCAGCGCACGGCGCTGCGCCTCCGCCGCCACGGCGGCGTTCACGTCGGCCAGGTCGGTCGCCGCCACCGCCAGGACCGCGCCCTCCAGGTCGCCGTCGCGGTAGCCGCGGCGCTCCCACTCCAGCAATCCCTCCGCGGCGGCGGCCTTGATCGGGTCGTCGGCCTTGGGGGCGATCACGCGCACGCGGGCGCCCTGGCGCAGCAGCGGCAGCAGCTTCGCGGCGGCGACGGGGCCGGCGCCGACGCCCACGACCAGCCGGCCGTCGACCCGGAGCATGACGGGCACGCCGGTCAGGTGTCCGCCGGCGTCCGTGTCCGGACCGCCGCTCACCGGCCGCGCTCGGCCTCGTCCAGGCGCTGGCGCGCGGTCCCGCGGCGCACCGACTCCTCCGCGAACTTGCGCTGCTCGTAGAAGGACAGGATCTGCAGCTCGATGGACAGGTCGACCTTGCGCAGGCTGACGTGGTCGGGGACCTGCAGGACGCGCGGGGCGAAGTTGAGGATGGAGGTGATGCCCGCGGTGACCACGCGATCGGCGACATCCTGGGCCACCACGCCCGGCACGGCCAGGATGGCGATGGAGATCTCCTCCTCCTTGACCACCCGGTCGATCTCCTCGAAGTCGGTCACGGGGATGTCACCGATGCGCTGGCCGACCATGCGCTCGTCCGCGTCGAACAGCGCGGCGATGCGGAAGCCGCGCTCGGCGAAGCCGCCGTACTTGGCCAGCGCCTGGCCCAGGGAGCCGATGCCGACGATGCACACCGCCCAGTCCTGCGTGAGGCCGAGCTCCCGGCTGATCTGGTGGATCAGGTACTCGACGTCGTAGCCGACGCCGCGCGTCCCGTAGGAGCCGAGGTAGGACAGGTCCTTGCGGATCTTGGCGGAGTTCACCCCGGCCGCGTCCGCGAGCGCCTCGCTCGAGACGGTGTGAGTGCCGCGTTCGGCCAGGTCGAGCAAGGCCCGCAGGTACACGGGCAGCCGCGCGACGCTCGCCTCGGGAATCTGGCGTGTCACGACGGAGCGCTCCTCGACAGGGGTGCCAACGGTGTTGTTCACAAGGGTACTTGCAGAGTCGTGAGTGGCAAGCCGGGATGCCCCGACGAACGAAAGTCGACTTTCGCATGTGGACAGTCAAGTAAAGCTGTGGGCTGATAACTTTACTTCCAGTCCCGTCCGCGCAAGTCGACTTGCTCAGGGAATCACATGGATGTCGAGGCCTTCGTGAGCCGAGAGCGAGGGGAGATCCGGCCGACGATCAACCGTTCGTTGGCATTCCACCCTGCGCCGCTGCCGCGAGAAATTGCACTGCCCCCGGAGACAGTTGCCCTCCTCAGTTCCGCCACGGGCGCGCTCTACAACCTCGGCGGCACGGGTCGACTGCTGCCGAATCCCGATCTGCTCATCATCCCGTACATCCGCGCCGAGGCTGTCCTCAGTTCCAAGATCGAAGGCACCGAGTCGACGATCTCCGACATCCTCAAGGTCCAAGTTCAGGATGAGTCGAGTGTCCCGCGCGGAGACGTGCGAGAGGTACTCAACTATGTGAGAGCGATGGATCATGGCCTCGCAAGGCTGCGCGAGGGCATGCCCTTGTGCCTGAGGCTGGTCAAGGAGATGCAGGAGATCCTCCTTGCCGGCGTTCGGGGTCAGAAGCGTCGAGGCGAGTTCCGGGACGAACAAAACTGGATCGGGCCGCCCGAGTGCCGCCTGGAAGATGCAACCTACGTGCCGCCACCTGTGGACTACATGCACGAAGCGCTCGCCGATTGGGAGAAGTTCCTCCATCTGGACGCTGCACGCATGCCCATCCTGGTCAAGGTGGCGCTCGCCCACTATCAGTTCGAAGCGATCCACCCGTTCTTTGACGGGAACGGGCGGATTGGGCGGCTGATGATACCGCTCACGCTGGTCGCCGAAGGCGCCTTGTCCGCTCCACTGCTGTACCTGTCTGTGTACTTCGAGCGACGGCGCACCACCTACTACCGACACCTCCTCGAGACCAGCCAATCCGGTGAACTGCTCCCGTGGGTCGAGTTCTTCCTGGAAGGCGTGCGTTCCCAGGCCGTGGACGCCCAGGCCCGAACTGTGCGGCTCGTTGAGGAGCAACGCTCACTTCGCCAACGTCTCATGGATTCGAACGCACCCACGAGCGTGCTTGCCTTGGCCGAGTCGCTGCTCGTCAATCCCTACGTCACCTCGACACAAGCCATGAGGATCGTGAGCGGAACGCGACCTACTGCGCAGAAGGCCATCGACACGCTCGCCGGGATGGGTGTATTGGTGGAGATGACGGGGCAGCGCAGGAACCGGCTGTACTTCGCACCGTCGATCTACGAAGCGATCTACGGCGACTTCGAGGCCCGCGACAATAGCCGAGAGGAAGGCCCTCGTGAGGCGACGCAGGCCGCCGACTAGTCTCCGTGCAGCGCGCGGCGGAGCGCGGCGGGGTCCAACTGGAACTCGGCGATCTCGGTGCCGTCCACCTCGATGACGGGGACGCGGACCGTGTAGCGGTCCACCAGGGCCGGGTCCGCGTCGATGTCCACGACGCGGATGTCGTGGCGGCGGGCCACGCGGCGCACGACCGCCTCCGCCTGCTCGCACAGGTGGCAGCCCTGGCGCGTGTAGACGGTGACGACGCGCCGGGGGCCGCGGCCGAGGAGTGGCACCGGGCCGCTCAGCGCTTCGGCGGCTTGCCCGCCGCCACGAAGCCCGCGTACATGGCGGCCACGCCGACGGCCAGCGACGCCGAGAAGCCCACCGGCAAGCCCTCGCGGATGAACACGAACGACACCCCGGCGATGATCACACCCACGGCGATCAGCAGGATCTGCAAGCGGCGCGTCTTGACCGCCGACCATGCCGTGCCGACCACCACGACCGCGGCGGTGTAGTTGGCGAAGCGCAGCAGCCCGTAGGCGAGCTGGCCCTCACCGAAGACGTCCTTGCCCTGCGGGATCGACCCGGCGGTGTCCGCCGCCGCGAGCGCGCCGGCGTCGAAGCTCGCCAGCGCCAGCGCCGCCAGCGCCCACACGGCGAACAGGCCCGCCAGCGTCCACCAGATCAGCATGCGGCGCGGGTCCATGAGCATGAGCTGGCCCGCCGCCAGGAACGGCACCACGATGAGCCCGCCGGTGAACCAGTACACCGCGAACACCACCGGTCCCCAGCCGGAGGCCATGCCGATCGCGGCGGCCAGCGAGGCCACGGAGAACAAGCCCAGCGACACCGTCCACGCCAGGGCGTGCGGGCGCCGGCGCGCGCGCCACTGGCCGAGCAGGCGCGCGGCGAACACCGCGGCCACCGCGGCGGCCGCCGTCTCGCTGGTGGCCGCGGTCACGCCTGCTCCGCGTGCCCCGTGCCCTGAACCTGGGGCTGGTCGCGCAGCGCGCGCCGCAGCACCTTGCCGCTGGGCAGGTGCGGCAGCTCCGCGGCGAACTCCACCACTTCCGGGCACTTGAAGCGCGCGAGGAAGCGGCGGCAGAAATCGGTGACTTCGTCGGCGGTGGCCTCCTCGCCGGGACGAAGGACGACCACGGCCTTCACCGCCTCGCCGGTGTAGGGGTGCGAGGTGCCGATGACCGCGGCCTCGGCGATCTTCGGGTGCCGGTACAGGACCTCTTCCACCTCGCGCGGGTACACGTTGAAGCCGCTGACGATGATGAGGTCCTTCTTGCGGTCCACCAGGTACAGGTCCCCGCCGTCGAGCAGGCCTACGTCGCCGGTGCGGAACCAGCCGTCTTCGCTGAGCACCTCGCGCGTCGCCTCGGGCTGGCGCCAGTAGCCGGAGAACACGTTCGGCCCGCGCACCACCACCTCGCCGGGATCGCCGGGCCGCGCCTCATTGCCCTTGTCGTCGAGCAGCCGCAGCTCCACGCCGGGCACCGGCCGCCCGACGCTGCCGGGCTTGACCTCCTCGCCCATGGCCACGGTCGTGAGCACGGGCGAGGTCTCCGACAGCCCGTAGCCCTCCCAGATCGTGATGCCGAGCTCGTCCTGGAAGCGTTCCAGCACGTGGCGCGGCAACGGCGCCGCGCCGGAGATGGCGAAGCGCACGCACTGCAGGTCCAGCTCGTCCACGCCGGAGGTGTTCACCCAGGCCACGTACATCGGCGGCGCGCCGATGATGATCGAGGCGCGGTGGCGCTCCACCGCCTGCAGGGTCGCCAGCGCGTCGAAGCGCTCGATCAGCAGCACGGTGGCGCCGCGCGACAGCGTGAACGCCAGCGCCACGTTGAGCGCGTAGATGTGGAACAGCGGCAGGACGCACAGCAGGATGTCGCGCTCCTCCACGCGCAGTTGCGTCTGGGCCATCTGCTCGTGGTTGGCCTGCAGGTTGGCGTGCGTGAGCATCGCGCCCTTGGGCTGGCCGGTGGTGCCCGAGGTGTACTGGAGCAGGGCCAGCGCGTCGGGCGCCGTGTCCACGGCAGCGGGGGCGGCGTCCTCGTCCAGCAGGTCGCGCCACCGCCGCGTGCCGACCTCCGCGGTGGACCCGCCGGCGACGACGACCTCCTCCAGCCCCGGCAGCTCCTCGCGCAGGCCGCGCAACGCGCCGGCGAACGCCTCCGTGACCACGATGGCCCGCGCTTCGCTGTCGCTGAGGATGTGGCGGACCTCCTCCGCCGTGAACAGCACGTTGACCGGGACGACCACCAGGCCGGCCCGCCAGGCCCCGTACAGCGCCTCGGCGAAGTGCGGCGCGTTGGCCGCCATGAGCGCGACGCGGTCGCCGGGCACCAGGCCCATGCGCTGGAACGCGGCGGCGGCGCGATCGGCCCGCTGGTCGAGCTCGGCGTAGGTGACCGGGGAGTCCTGGAAGACGACCGCGGCCTTGTCCGGCAGCCGGGCGGCACTGGCCCGCAGCGATTCGGCGATGTTCACGTTGTATTCCCGCTCCTTGCCGGCGCTTCCTCCCACGCACCGGCAGCGTAGCGCAGCGCGCACCCGGGGTAGCCTGGCGCCATGGAGCGCGAGGAGGCCCGCGAGGTGGGCGGCGGCAGCCGGGACAGCGGTCCCGGACACCCCCGTCTCCTCGCTTCGACGGGTCCGCTGCTGATGACCCCGCTGGGCTGGGCGATGGACGTGATCGCCGACGCGGGCTATCAGGAAGCGGAGCTGCTGATCGCCCACCACAGCGACACGCGCGACCCGGACAAGGTGCTGGCGTACGCGGCCGAGGCCGGCCTGCGCGTGCCCGTGGTGCACGGGCCGTACATGATCATCCTGCGGCGCGTACTGGGCACCGACTACGTCGAGAAAACGCGCCGGTCACTGGAGATCGCCGCCGAGATCGGCGCACGCACCATGGTGGCGCACGCGCCGTTCCGCTGGGAGCGCGGCGCCCGGCGGTGGCTGGCAGATGACGCCGACGGCCAGGCGGCGGAACTGGGCATCGACTTCGCGATGGAGAACCTGTACCCGGTGGCCGGCCGGGCGTTCTCCTCGGCGATCACGGCCGACGACCTGCGCGCGTACCGCCATGTCGTATTCGACACCAGCCACTTTGCGGTCGCGGGCATCGACCTGTTCGACGCCTGGGAGGCGCTGGCGGACCGCGTCGGTCACCTGCACGTGTCCGACAACTTCGGCACGGGCCGCGACAGCCACGCCCCGATTGGCAGCGGCGTGCTGCCGCTGGAGGCCTTCCTGGCCCACGTCGGCGAGTCCGGCTACACCGGCACGATCACGCTGGAGCTGGACTGCCGCCCCTATCTGGACAGCCGCGAGCACCTGGTCACGTTCCTGGCCCGCGAGCGCGTGAAGGCCGAGGAGCTGCTGACCGGCGCGGTGCCCGCGCCGCCCCGCCCGGAGCGGCCGCCGGAACAGCCCGCGGAGCGCGTGCCGGACGAGCTGGGATCGGGCGCCGGCGCCTAGCGCGTCTGGTAGGAGCGCAGTTCCCGCTCCAGGCGCTGCGACACGGACCGTTCACCGCCCAGGATGACGATCTGCCCCGGGCGCAGGCGGTCCAGCTCGGCGGCCACCTCCGCGGGCAGGCGGTCCGGCTCCACGAGCAGCAGCGGGGCGCGCTGCGCGCCCGCCGCCGGCACGCCCGCCAGCGCATCCGCGAACGCCGCGCCCGTCGCCACGAACACCGTCTCCGCGGTGCCGGGGAACGCGTCCCTGCTCACGGCGGCGGAGGTGGCATAGCGCGTGGGCCCGCTGACACGGCGCACCTCGTCGGCGTGGGGACGGAGTTGGGACTCCACGGCTTCCGAGATGGCCTGGCGGCCACCGAGCACGACCAGCCGCGCCGGCCGGAGGCGCCGCAACTCTTCTTCCGTCGCCGCCGGGACCGCGTCGCGCTGCACCAGCAGCACCGGACCACCCAGTGCGGCCGCCGCCGCGCCGCCGGACAGCGCGTCGGCGAAACCCTCGCCGCTGGCGATGTAGGCGACGGGCACGCCCGCGCTGAAATGGGCGCGGGAGACCGCCGTCGCGGTCGAGAAGCGGCTGTCACCGCGCAGGCGGGACACGTCCGGTCCCAGCGCCTTGATCTGCGCCTCCACCTCGGGGCTGATGGCCGACGTGCCGCCGAGCAGGCTCACCAGCTCCGGCCGCAGCCGCTCGATCTCGGCTTGGGTGGCCTCGGGGACACGGTCGCGCTCCACCAGGACGACGGGGCTGCCGGTGCGCGCCGCGGCCGGCCCGGCGGCGCGCACCGGCAGCCCCGTCGTCCTGGTGGAGCGCGACCGTGTCCCCG
>DATMKC010000414.1:0-5718 GCA_035553555.1 Egibacteraceae bacterium
GGACTGCGCGGACCGCAGCGACGTCGGCGTCCCCTTCCCGTGCACGGTCACGGCCAGTGTGGCCAACGCCGGCCCGCATCCCGACGCCGTGGCGGACGTCCTCACGCGGCTCGAGCTGCCGCCTGACTGTGCGGCCAGCAGCCCCGGCGCCGTCCAGGACGACCTGGCCGTGAGCGCCACCCAGTTCACGACGGTGGTCAGCGTGTGGACGGTGGCCTGCGGCCAGCGCAGCTTCCACCCGATCACCGCCCATGTGGACGCGACACTGGATCAGTTGCACGTCCAGGACCCGGACGAGACCAACGACAGCGGCTCGGCCGCTACGGTGGTCGAAATCTTCGAGGCGGCCGACCTGGCCGTGCTCGACATGGACATCGCCTGCGACGAGTACGCCGATCCCCGGCGGTTCAGCTGCGTCACCACGACCACCGTGACGAACCACGGCGTGGCCGACGGCGTCGCCACCCGCACGGTCGTGGACGTGCAGGCGCCGGAGGGCTGCGCTGTCACCGGCAGCCCCGCGACGCGTCTGGACGATCTCGACGCCGGGGAGACGGCCGACTACGTGGACACGTTCGCCATCGCCTGCCATGACGCGGCACGGCATGTGGTGCATGCGCGCGCTCTGATCCGGGCCGATGAGCCGCACGCCGAGGACCGGGACGCGACCAACGACCGCGGCGCCGTCGACTGGCTGCCCATCGACATCAAGCCGGGCAGCTTCCCGAATGCGGTCAACGTGAAGCAGAAGGGCCTGATCCCGGTCGCGGTGCTGTCGACGCCGACGTTCGACGCGCCTGCTCAGGTGGTGGCGTCGAGCCTGCGCTTCGGCGCGACCGGAATTGAGGAGTCCTGGGTGCGTTGCGGCGCACCGGAGGACGTCGACGGCGACGGGCTGGCCGACCTGGTGTGCCACTTCGACGCGACGCTGACCGGCTTCGACTGCTCCAGCACGGTGGGTGTGCTCACTGGCCGGCTGCTGGACGGGACCGCCTTCGAGAGCCAGTACACGATCAAGGTGACGCCGTGCCGTGGTGACGCACGATGAACATCGCGCTGCGGGTATCGCCGCACCGTCGAGATCGCGAGTGACCATCGGCCAGTGCCTCCGTCACGCTCTGAGATCCGTGGACGGAGAAGGCGGAAACATCCGTTATTTTGGTCGTGACAGAACGGTTCGGGTGCGTCATGATCCGGGCGTCCATTGGGGGGCGTGCGAACCTCGAGTTCCGGGGGAGCCGACGCGCCGCTCGCGGTCAGCACCGCGAGCGGCGACGCGTGGGGGCGCGGCGAAGGGGTCGTTCGCGGGGAGCGCGGCGGCCCCTTTCCGTGCGGCCGCGACCGCAATGCTCGCCGTGTGGATGTCTGATCGACCGACGGGATTGCCAGCGGTGTGGCGGGCGGGCGGCAAAAAAAGATTGGCGTTGCCGGGTGGGCTCGTGCGAGCGTGCCGGTCATGATGGATGACGACGACTCCTGGTGGACCGACCCGCTGCCCGAGCGGCTGCTGACGCTGCTGGAGCGGGACCTGCTGGCGGTGGACATCGACACGTTCTGGGACCGCAAGGACGCCCTGGAGCGGATGCTGCCGGAGCGCGACTCGACGCCCGAGCAGTTGCGCGCGGCGCGCGAGCGGGCCGCGGCGGTGGTGCCCGCCGACCTGCTGGCGGCGTTCATCGAGGCGATCGACGCGCCCGACGGGCCGGCGTTCACGCTGGATGAGCGGCTGGGGGACTGGGAGAGCCTGCGGGTGGACCATGAGAAGCTGGTCGGCCACCTGCTGCTGGTCCACGACGAGCCCGTGCCGACCCTGCGGGCGATGTCCTACCTGGATCTGGAGGAACACCACCGCCTGCTGCACGAGCGCGCCGTCCAAGGCCGCGCCGTCCAGTAGCGGCGGATCGCCACCAGGCGGTTGGCGATGACCGTCGAGTCGGGCCACCCGAAACATCCGTTATTTTGGTCGTGACAGAACGGCCTGGGTGCGTCACGATCCCGTCGTCCATCCGGGGGGCGCCAGGGAAGTTCCGGGAGCCGATGCGCCGCTCGCGGTCAGCACGGCGAGCCGGCGACAGGTGGGGGCGCGGCAAAGGGGTCGTTCGCGGGGAGCGCGGCGGCCCCCTTTCCGTGCACCGCGACCGCCTGCCCGCCGGAGCCGGCGCGGGCCGACGAGTTACCCACCGGCCCGGCGAATTTCCTCTGGCGCTTCCCGCCGTCTCGTGCAAAGGTGCCCGCCGTGATCGACGACGACATCCTGGAGCCCCTGCCGCCGGACCTCGTGGCGGTGCTCGAACGCGACCTGCTCGCGGTGGACATCGACACGTTCTGGGACCGCAAGGACGCGCTCACGCGCATCGTCCCGGAGCGCGGCCCCGTCAACGACGAGCATCGCGCCGCGCGCGTGAGGGCGGCCGCCGCGCTGCCCGCGGAGCTGTTCGAGGCGGTCGTGGACTTCCTCGACACACCGGGCGCGCCGCTGTCGACGCTCGACGAGGTGCTGAGCGACTGGGAGAGCGTCCGCGTCGACCCGGAGAAGCTCGTGGGGCACGCCCTGCTGATCCACCAGGAGCCGCCCGAGTCCATCCTGACGATGACCTACCTGGACCTGGAGGAGTACCACCGCGTGCTGCACGAGCGCGCCGCCGCCCGCCGCCCGCCCGGCCGGTAGCGCGCACCGGGCCGCGCGGCCCCCGCTGCTACGATCGCGCGCATGCCGACCTCCGTGGCCACCCGGCTTCGCGACCTGTGGGGCGCCCGGGAGCTCCTGCGCAACCTGGTCGCCAAGGAGCTGAAGGTCCGCTACAAGCAGTCGGCCCTGGGCTTCGCCTGGTCGCTGCTCACCCCGCTGCTCATGACGGGCATCTTCACCGTGGTGTTCGCGACCTTCCTGCGCATCCCGGTGGCCGACTTCGCGACGTTCTTCCTGGCCGGCTACCTGGTGTGGCAGTTCTTCGCCAACAGCGTGAACAGCTCCGTGGGCGCGATCGTCGGCAACGGCCCGCTCATCCGCAAGGTGTGGTTCCCGCGCGAGGTGCTGCCGCTGTCGCTGGTGCTGGCCCAGGGCGTCCACTTCCTGCTGGCGCTGGCCGCCACCACGCCGCTGTTCCTGTGGCAGCGCGGCAACTTCCTGCCGTACCTGCCGGCCCTGCTGGTCGGCATGGTGCTGCTGGTGCTGTTCACCGCCGGCGTGTCGATGATCTTCGCGGCCGCCGACGTGGGTTTCCGCGACCTGCAGGAGCTCACGCAGGTCATCTTCCTGGCGTGGTTCTACGCGACCCCGGTGATCTACCCGCTGGTGTTCGTGCAGCAGCCGGCCGCCGCGTGGGCGCTGCCCATCGTGCGGGCCAACCCGATGACGTGGTTCGTGGAACTGTTCCAGACGCCGCTGTACGGGGTGGTGGTGAACATGCAGGGCGCGAGCCTGCCGCCGGGCTGGCCGCACCCCCAGACGCTGGCCGTCTGCGCCATCTTCGCCGTGGGGACGTTCCTGGTCGGCTACGCGCTGTTCCACCGCTGGGCCGTGAACTTCGCCAAAGAGGTCTGACGGTCGCCAGACCGACCGCCGGGCGCGCGCTCCAGCGGGCCAACACCGTATATCCGGTATTTTGGTCGTGACAGGCGGCGGCATCTGTCAGAAGATGACGACCGTCCTCCGCGAAGGCTGGGGGGCAGGATGCACGCTCCGCGGCGTGCGGCGGTCCACCTGGGGCGGTGGCACGTTTCCCGCGGAGGCGTGGGACCTGACGCCTTCGGGCAGGACGGGTGAGCGGCCGTTCGCGCCACGCGCGTCGGCCGCTCATCGCGTCCGGACACACACCCCGGTCCCGCCGGTTTGTCATGCGCCATCGGATTCGGTCATGACAAACCATCCCGATTCGCGCATCATTCGAGGTGCTCTCTCGGCATCCGGGGGGCAGTGGAACCGCGTCGGCGTGTGGTGAGCCCCAGGGCGCATCGCGTCGAGTCGCCGGCATGTGTGATCGCTGAGTGGATTCTTGAAGGAGCACGGTGAGCGGCCGTCAGCGCGCGAGCGCGGCGGCCGTTCACTGCGTCCGGGGCCGGCCAGGAGGGCTTTCGCCGCCCGGCGCCGATAGACTCCGCCGGTGTCTGCGCACGAACAGGACCGCCTCGCCATCGTCGTCCAGGACGTGTGGGAGACGTTCCGCATCTACCACGAGCGCCCCGGCGGCCTGAAGGAGCGCCTGGCCAAGCTGCGGCGCGCGCACTACACCGAGTTCCACGCCCTCAAGGGCGTGAGCCTGAAGATCCGCCACGGCGAGAGCGTCGGCCTGATCGGGCACAACGGCTCCGGCAAGTCCACGCTGCTCAAGGTGATCGCCAAGATCCTGCCGCCCGACCAGGGCAGCGTCGCCACCAGCGGCCGCCTGTCGACGCTGCTGGAGCTGGGCGCCGGTTTCCACCAGGACCTGTCCGGGCGCGAGAACGTGTACATGAACGGCGCGATCCTGGGCCTGTCGCGCGCGGAGGTCGACGCCGCGTTCGACTCCATCGTCGACTTCGCCGGCGTGCGCGAGTTCATCGACACGCCGGTGCGCAACTACTCCTCCGGCATGTACGTGCGGCTGGGCTTCGCCGTCGCCGTGCACGTCGACCCCGACATCCTGCTGGTCGACGAGGTGCTGTCGGTGGGCGACGCGGCGTTCCAGGAGAAGTCCCTGGCGCGCATGCGCGGCTTCAACCAGCGCGGCAAGACCGTGGTGATGGTGTCCCACGACCTCAACGCCGTGCAGGCGCTGTGCGAGCGCACCGTGGTGCTCGACCACGGCGAGATCGTCTTCGACGGCCCCACCGAGGAGGCCGTCGAGATCCACCGCGAGCTCATGTCCGGCGGCGAGCGCCCGGACACCGGCGCCGAGGAGCAGCCCGGCCGCACCGGGACCGGGCAGGTCCGCGTGCGCGAGGCGCGCCTGGAGCACGACGGCCAGGCCGCCGGGGGCGCCGTGCCGACCGGCACCAAGGCGCGCCTGACCCTGGACATCGAGGCGCGCGGCGACGTCACCGCCGGCGGCGGGCTGTCGGTCGGCGTCAACGTGCGCCGGCCGGAGGTCGCCCCCGCGGTGTACGAGACGCGCACGGCGTGGCGCGGGCTGTACGTGGCGCCGCCGCCGCCGGGCGCGTCGCTCAGCGTGGCGTTCGACCTCGACATGGCGCTGCTGTCCGGCCACTACGTCGTGGATCTGCTGATCGGCAACGCCGAGACCAACGTGATCCACGACCGCTGGCTGGAGGCGGTGGCCTTCGACGTGGAGGCGCCGGACTACGAGTACGGGGTGGCGCCGCTGGGCGCGGCGATCACCGTGCACAACCCCGACGGCGTGTGGCCGGCGGACAGCGTGCCGCCGCCGCTGGAGGAGGGCGGCCCCCGCCACCACCCCAACCGCGACAACCCGTCCGCCGGCGAGGCGTAAGTGCGGGTCGTCGCCTGTGTCGTCAACTGGAACACGGCGGCGGAGCTGCCGGGCGTGCTGGCGTCCCTACGCGCGCTGGAGGGCCTCACGGAGATCGTCGTGGTCGACAACGCCAGCCACGACGGCAGCGCCGACGTCGTCCGCGCTCATCCGGACGTGCGGCTGGTCACCAACGATCGCAACCGCGGTTTCGCCGGCGGCGCCAACCAGGGCATCGGCATGGCGGTGCGCATCGGCGCCGACGCGTTCCTGGTCTGCAACCCCGACGTGCGCCTGGACCCCGCCTACC
>DATMKC010000415.1:0-2609 GCA_035553555.1 Egibacteraceae bacterium
AAGTAGAACGTCGCCATCCCGAGCGCTCCGCAACCCCCGCTGATCGCAGCGACGCCGAGACCTGAGGGCGACCAGGGCCCGCCGCGGTTGCCGAGGGCAAGGCTTGCCACACCGACCACCACCACGGCAACCCCGAACACGAGCGTGGCGTGGGCGGCACTGACCTCCTTGAGTGCGATGACGCCGAGGAAGCTCCACGCCGTCCACAGGACGACGGTGGCCAACGCGTAGGCGAGCCAATTCACGACGGTCAAGCTAGCTGGGCCGCGCGACGCTGTCGCGTTCGCCGCGAGCGGCAGCGCCGGCGAATACCGCTTCCGGCTCGGTGCCAAAGCGTCAGATCGACGCCGAGCGAGGCCGGTCGGCCTCCGTCCAGTAGATCCACCCGTTACCAAGCGCGAGGGAACTCGGGTCGATCTCGGTGCTCTCGGCGAGCACCAGAGCACTCGACCGGGTGACTGCGCGAACCGCGATGGTCTCGTCGCGGGTGTCGATGTAGGCGGCGACTCCATCGGCGTTGACGCGCAGGGCAGAAGCCACGCCTGCAACGGGGCCGGGCTGGGGGCGATAGCGCCCGGTGACGCCGTTGACGACGAAGATGCTTGTTGTGCACTCCTCGCCCCGATCGCATTCCTCGCTCTTGTACGCGACGTATGCGCCCGCCACTCGAAAGGAGGTTGCACTCTTGCTGCTGGAGCCCAACACCTCTTCGGTCAAGAACCGCGTCCGGCGTCGCCGTAGATCGCAGGCGTAGCGGATGCCTGGGCGGCTTTTGATCTTGTAGACGCGAACTCGTGCGCTCGCGGCCACGGTCGATCCGGCCGTCGCGCATGACCTAGGCCCTGTGTCTGCCGGAGCGGCGGACGGCGGGATCATCAGCGACAAGCCAACGCCGAGGATGCAGAGAGGACGCCGCATGTCTTCCCGAACGCCGCGCGTCCACAGAAGTTGCAGGATTGCCCGACCGTCGCCGCCTGCCCGCGCGACGGCTCCAGAAGCAATCCTGCCGTGCAGCGCAGGCCCCACAAACGACGACCGCCCCGGGATCCGGGGCGGTCGGGGCGGCCCTAGGCCGCGGTGCGCAGGGCGGCGAGCTCGGCCAGGTCGGCCAGCTTCGCCAGGGCGCGCTGCTCGGCAGCGCGGGCCTCGCGGACGGGAACCCCGAGGCGGCGGGCGGTCTGCTCGATCGAGTGCTCGCCCTCGTCGCCCGTGCCGAAGCGCAGGTTGACGACGTTGCGCTCGTCGGCCGGCAGGGCCTCCAGCGCGTCGCGGACGGTGCGCTGCTCGATCGTGCGCTCGACCTTCTCCTCGGTGCTCTCACCGGAGATGGCGATCAGGGCGCCGAGCGGCGTGTCGCCGTCCTCGCCCACGCCGGCGTCGAGGCTGGCGAGGGTGCGGGCGTGCGAGCGCAGGAGGTCGACCTCCTCGGGCGTGAGGCCCGTCTCCTCGGCGATCTGGTCGAGCGTCGGCTCCTCGCCGAGCTTGACGGTCAGCTCGCGCTCGGCGCGCTCGACCTTGCGGGCGCGCTGGGCGACGTGCGCCGGCAGGCGGACGGTACGGCCCGTGTTGTCGAGACCGCGCTGCAGCGCCTGGCGGATCCAGATCGTCGCGTACGTCGAGAAACGGAAGCCCTTGCGCCAGTCGAACTTCTCGGCCGCACGGATGAGGCCGAGCATGCCCTCCTGGACGAGGTCGTTCATCGACAGTCCCTGGCCCTGGTACTTCCGGGCCACGGACACGACGAGACGGAGGTTGCAGTTGATGAGCCGGTCCTTCGCCGCGAGGTCTCCGCGCTCGATCCGCTGCGCCAGCTCGATCTCCTCGTGGGGCTCGAGCAGGCGGAAGCGGCCGGCTTCGCGCAGGAGCTGCTCGAGGGGCTCCAGCAGGATCTCGTCGGGCTCAAGCAGCGGGGACGGGGGAGTGATGCGCTCCAAGTAGGTTCCTTGTTGTGGGGGGATATCCAACTACTGGAGTCGGATTTTACGGCAAAACGGTTGCCAGCGCAACTATGCGCCGGGACGATGACGGGGTCGCTACCTTCCCGGTACGTCCTAAAACGCGTCTAAGACCACTCTGGTGCGATGTCTGACGACCGTGAGGACGCCATATCGCGCGCGAGCGCCTTCGCCGCGTCGAAACCACATACGGAGCCCGGCGTGCCGTGGCTCCAGCAGGTGCTCACCGAGGATTCGATGGGACGCGCCGTCGTTCCTCGTCGTGAAGTCGTACACCGTACCGAAGAAAGGGCAACACCGCCACCCGGCCACCCCGCCAACCTGGCGCGGCCGGGCTCGAACCCGGGTGCGGCCGGCGCGCATCGCTCGCGAGGCATGCGACCACCGTCGCACCGCGGAGCGCCGCGCGCCAGCAGCATCGCTTCGATCAGGGATCAGATGCGCTGATTCCGGGCAGTGCCACATCCGCCACGGCCTTCTCTGCGTAAGGAGGGGTGCGCCGGTTGGCGACGAACCTGAATCCTGTACCCCTACTTGGAGGTCCGCAATGCCGGAAACGAGGGACAACACCCCCGCCCGCACCTACGCGCTGGTCATCGGCGCCGTCCTGACGCTCGTCGGAATCGTCGGGTTCCTGGTCGAAGCCAGCTTCGA
>DATMKC010000416.1:0-8488 GCA_035553555.1 Egibacteraceae bacterium
ACTCCTGCGTGCCGGCCAGCGTCTCCGTGAGCTGCTGGTAGAAGCGGTTGCGCATGATCCGCTCCACGCGCGCCTGGTCCCCCGCGTTGCGCTCGACCACCTCGTCGAACGTGCGCTTCATGTCCAGCATCATCGCGTCGAGCGTCTGGACGCCCTCGACGTGCACCGGGCGCGGCGTGTTGTCCAGCGCCGGCATGCCGAGCGACTGCGCGAGGCGCCTGGCCGGGTCGATCGTCAGGACCGCGGTGCGCCGCCCCGCCTTGGCGGCCTGCAGCGCCAGGGCGGCGGCCGTGGTGGTCTTGCCCACGCCGCCCGCGCCCGTGCACACGACGATGCGCCGCTCGGCGACGACGTCGCCGAGGCGCCGGGCGCGCGCGTCCTGCAGCGGCGTGCCGCTCACGAGCCGGCCTCCTCGACGACGTCGGCAAGGTGGTTGAGCTCGTCCGGCCCGAAGCGGTCGGCGTGGATGGCCGGCAGTTGCAGGACCGGCTGCTCCAGCTCGCCGTCCAGGCGGGCGAGCATCTCAGCCTGCAGGTCCAGGCGCGCGGCGTGCGCGGCACCCAGGCCGACCAGCGCCCGCCCGATGTCCTGGCCGCCGGGCAGTCCCGCGCCCGCCAGCGCCTTGGCGACCGCCGCCGGGGCGGACGCGCGCGCCAGGGCCTTGCGCTGGGCGGCGTCCACGCGCGGCGGCTCCACGCGGTTGGCGATCACCGGCCCCAGCGTGACGCCGAGCTCGGCGAGGTGGGCGACGGCTTCCAGGGTCTCCTGGACGGGCATCTCCTCCAGCAGCGTGACCAGCTCCAGGCGCGTGCGCCGGGGGTCGACGAGCATGTCCACGACGCTCTGTGCCTGCTGGCGGATTGGTCCCACGCCGACCAGCTCCCCGGCCGCCTCGGGCGCGCGCAGGAAGTTCACGATGCGCCCCGTGGGCGGGGCGTCCAGCACGATGAGGTCGTAGACGAAGCGCCCGTCGGCGGTCCGGCGCTGCTCCATCTCCTTGACCTTGCCGATGAGCAGCACGTCCTTGACGCCGGGGGCGGCGGTGGTCGCGAACTGCACCGCGGAGGAGCCGACCACCAGCTTGGACAGGCGGCCGGCCCCGTAGAACAGGTCCAGGTACTCCGCCAGGGAGGCCTCCGGGTCCACCGACAGCCCCCACAGGCCCGGCCGGAACTCGCGCTCGGTGAAGTCCCACGGCTGCGTGGCGAACAGCTGCGACATGGTCTGGCGGCTCTCGACCTCCACCAGGCAGGTCTTGCGGCCGGTGCGCACGCCGGCAAGGGCGAGGGCGGCGGCGACCGTGGACTTCCCCACGCCGCCCTTGCCGGTGACGATCAGCAGGCGGGCGCCGAAAAGGTCCAAGGTCCTTGGTGTTCGGGACTGGCTCACGGGCATCGAGTCTCGCCCATACCCGTACACTTTTCCGCATGACCCCTCGTCTCCGCCTTGTGCGGCGGGTTTTCGCCGCTGCCCTGCTGCTGTCCGGCGCGCTCGCCGGGCTGCTGTCCGCCACGGCCTCCGCCCACCAGGGCCACGGCGTCGTGGAGATCCTCGAGGTCCGGGGCGTGATCGACGCCCCGGTCGCCGGCTACCTGCTGGAGGCGGTGGAGCGCGCGAGCTCGTCCGCGCACGTCGAGGCGCTGGTGGTGGAGCTGGACAGTCCCGGCACGCTCAAGGCGGACGTGGAGCCGCTGCTGGAGGCGATCGAGCGCAGCCGCGTGCCGGTCGCGGTGTGGGTGCCGCCGGGCGGCACGGCGGCGGGCGGCGCGCTGCGCCTGCTGGAGGCCGCGCACGTCCAGGGACTGGCCCTGGGAGCCGTCCTGGGCCCCGCCGAGCCGGCCGACCTGTCGGTGCGGGCGCCCGAGAGCAGCGACCGGGTGGTGGTCGTGGTGCCGGAGGGCCGTGACGCGGCCGCGCTGCGCGACTGGGACGAGCGGCTGGACGTGGTGTCGGTCAGCGAGTTCGACGCGGTGGAGCAGGGCTACGCCGACTTCGTGGTGCCCACGCTGCCCGACGTGCTGCGCGAGCTGGACGGCCGCCAGGTCGTGGTGGACACGCTGGGCCCCCAGACCTTGGACGTCGACCCGGTGACCGCGGACGTGCGCTTCCAGAACATGGGGCTGGGCCGGCGCATCCTGCACGCGGTGTCCAGCCCGGCGCTGGCCTACGTGCTGATCGTGGGCGGCGCGCTGGCGCTGGTGTTCGAGGTCTTCCAGCCGGGCTTCGGCGTCTCCGGCATCACCGGTGCGGCGCTGCTGGGGCTGGGCGGCTACGCGCTGACGGCGCTGCCGGTCAACCCGCTGGGCGCCGTGCTGCTGCTGGCCGGGCTTGCGGTGCTGGCGGTGGACCTGTCCCTGGCCGGCTTCGGCGTGCTGACCGCGTTGGGAGCCGTGTCGCTCGCGGCCGGCTCGGTGCTGCTGGTCGACGTGCCGGCGCTGCGGCTGTCGCCGTGGCTGATCGCGTTCGTGGTGGCCTCCGCGCTGGTCTTCTACGTCGTCGTCATGACCGTGGTGCTGCGCGCGCAGGCCGGCCAGGCGCAGGAGGGCGCGGACCAGGTCGTGGGCAAGCGCGCCGTGGTGCGCTCGATGCTGAACCCGGAGGGCCACGTCTTCGTGGACGACGCGCTGTGGCGCGCGCGGGCGCCCGAGGGCGCCGGCAAGGTGAGGAACGGCACGGTGGTGCGCATCGTGGGCCTGGACGACCGCCTGACCCTGCAAGTGGAACTGGACGACACCAAGGCCGACGCCGAGACTTCCTGAGGTCCTCACTCGAGTTCGTCCCGAGAGGCCCGTCATGGAAATCCTGGCAGTCGTGGTCCCCGTCCTGGTCCTGCTTCTGGTGCTGATCGCCGCGGCGGTCCGCATCGTGCAGGAGTACGAGCGCGGGGTGATCTTCCGGCTGGGCCGGGTCATCGCGGGCGCCAAGGGGCCGGGGCTGTTCCTGATCGTCCCGGTCATCGACCGCATGGTGAAGGTCAACCTGCAGACCGTGACCATGAACGTGCCCGCGCAGGACGTCATCACCCGCGACAACGTCACCGTGCGCGTGGACGCGGTCATCTACTTCAACGTGATCGACCCCGTGAAGGCGACCGTCAACGTGCAGAACTACCTGTTCGCCACGTCGCAGGTCGCCCAGACCACGCTGCGCAGCGTGTGCGGCACCGCGGAGCTGGACGAGCTGCTGAGCCAGCGCGACCGCCTGAACGCCCAGGTGCAGACGGTGGTGGACGAGCTCACCGAGCCCTGGGGGGTCAAGGTGACGCTGGTGGAGATCAAGGACGTGCTGCTGCCCGAGCCGATCCAGCGCGCGATGGCCCGCCAGGCCGAGGCCGAGCGCGACCGCCGGGCCAAGATCATCAGCGCCGAGGGCGAGTTCCAGGCATCGGCCAAGCTCGCCGAGGCGGCCGCCGTGATCGCGCAGCACCCGATGGCCTACCAGCTGCGCATGCTCCAAACGGTGACCGAGGTCGCGGCGGAGAAGAACTCCACGCTGGTGCTGCCGATCCCGATCGAGCTCTTGGGGGCGCTGAAGGCCATCTCCGAGATGGCGCCGCCGGCCGGCGGGGACGCGTCCGGGACCTGACCGGCTGGTCCGGTCGGGGGTGAAATCCACCCCTTTTCACGATCCTGCATCCGTCGTAGCCTCGCAGGTCTCCACGCCTGGGACGGGCGCCGGAGACCGACATGGACAACCCTGGGCCGCAGGTCGGCGGCTGAAGGGCCGAGGCGAGGATTCATGGCAAGCCTGCCGCAACTGACGGGCGCACCCAGCACCGACTGGCAAGTGCATGGCCTGTGCCGCGACACCGACTCGTCGGTGTTCTTCGCCCCCGCGCAGTTCGAGCACAAGCCCGATCGGGAGGACCGGGAGGCCAAAGCCAAGGCGATCTGCGCCGAATGCCCGGTGCGGCTGCCCTGCCTGGAGTGGGCGCTGACGACGCAGGAGCCCTTCGGCGTGTGGGGCGGCTATTCGGAGTACGAGCGCAAGCAGATCCTCGTCGGCAAGCGCAAGGCCTCGTGAGCCAGGCAGGAACCTCGCCGGAGGGCCGTCTCGCGGCGCTGGGCATCGTCCTTCCCGAGCCGCCCGCGCCGGCCGCGGTCTACGTGCCCGTGGTGCGCAGCGGGGACCTGCTGTTCGTGGCCGGGCAGGTGCCCTTCGTCGAGGGACGCCTCCAGGCCACCGGCAAGCTGGGCGGCGCGCTGGATCTCGATGCCGGGACGGCGTGCGCCCGGCAGTGCGCGGTCAACGTGCTGGCGCAGGTGCGCGCGGAGCTCGGCTCACTCGACCACGTCGCGCGCGTGGTCAAGCTCACCGTCTTCGTGGCGTCCGACCCGTCGTTCACCGAGCAGCACCTCGTCGCCAACGGCGCGTCGGAGCTGTTCGGCGAGGTCTTCGGCGACATCGGCCGGCACGCCCGCTCCGCGGTCGGTGTGCCGGTGCTGCCGATGGACGCCCCGGTCGAGGTGGAGGCGGTGCTGGAGACGGGACGGGCCTGAGGCGCACGCCCCAGGCCCGTCCGCGCTCCCCAGTGGCGGCGTCTACGGCAGCAGGCGCGTCACGGCGTCGACGAACGCCTGCGCGATCCCCACGGCCGGCTCCACGCCGCAGCGCACGGCCGTGGATTCCAGCGGGTCCGGGCTCGCCGCGAGGTGCGGGTGCAGGCCGTCCACCGGCGCCTCCAGCGCGCCCGCGGCGTTCAGGAAGCCCAGGCTCTTGTTGTACGGCTCCGGGAACGGCGCCCGCGCGCCGTTGCGAATCGCCAGGACCACTTCCTGGGCCGAGTACTCGGGGTGGGCCTGGCGCACCAGGGCCATGACGCCGGCCACGTGCGGCGCCGCCGCGGAGCTCTGCCCGAAGTAGGTGTAGCCGGTGGCGCCGCTGGTGGTGTGGACCCAGGAGCCCGGCGCCATGACGTCGGCGAACGCCGGGTGCTGGGGGTGCATCACGCCGGGGCAGCCCTTCTCGTCGAAGACGCTGGCGAGCACCACGTTGTCCGCGGGGTAGTAGGCCGGGAAGCTGTGCGGGTACGGGCCCAGGTTGCCGGCGGACCAGGCGATCGGGATGTCGTGCGCGGAGGCGCACTGGACCGCCAGGCTCATGACCGGGCTGCCGATGCCCACCGGGGCCAGGAAGCCCCAGCTGTTGTTGATGACGTCCGCGCCGTTGCCGATCGCGTAGGCGAACGCTCCCAGGGCGTTGACCTCCGAGTAGGTGTTGACGTCGGTTCCCTGGATGAACACCACGGGCATCAGCGTGGCGTGCGGGGCCACGCCCGAGCCGCCGACGCCGTTGCCGCCGCGCGCGGCGGCGATGCCGGCCACCCAGGTCCCGTGCCCGCCGCCCCAGTAGTTGCCGTTCTCCGGCCCCACGTTCCAGCCGTTGACGTCGTCCACCCAGCCGTTGCCGTCGTCGTCCACGTCGGGCTCCCCCTCCGCCTCGGCCTGGTTCACCCACACGTTGGGCGCCAGGTCGGGGTGGTTGCGGCTGAAGCCGTCGTCCAGGATCGCGATGACCTGGCCCTCACCGGTGACACCATCCGCCCACGCCTCGTCCGCGTCGATGTCCCAGCCCTCGGCGGCCGTGGTCTGCGACCACTGCGTGGCCAGGTGCTGGCCGGTGTTGCGCAGCGGCCACTGCACGGCGAAGTCCGGGTCGGTGGTGGGGTCGCCGGCAGGCTCCCCCACGCTCTCCGTCTGGGCCTCGCCGGTGGTCACGACGGTGTGCGCGCGCTGCACGAAGGCGACGCCGTCCGCCGCGCGCAGGTCGTCGCGCGCCGCGTCGGCCGCCGGGTCGCCGCTGAACTGGGCGGCGACAATCCCACCGGAACCGGTGGCTTGGCCGCACACGCGCTGGAAGTGGCGCAGCGAGTCCGTGTTGACCAGGCCGCCGCCCAGCTCGTCGATCAGTGCGAGGACGGGCTCGATGTCGGCGCCCTCCTCCAGGCCCACCAGCAACTGGCCGGGCGCCCAGGCCGGCGGCTCCTGCGAGACGGCCCCTACCGGGGCAGCCACCGCCACCGTCATGAACAGCAGCACCGCCGCCAGCGGGGCCGTCAGCATCCTGCGCACGTTTCCCACCACACACTCCCGTGTCGAGCGGCCCCGCCGCCGAGCCACTACGGGTATTCCGGATGAGAAATGACGGCTGTCACCCGAATGGGGGACGCCATAGCGTGACAGTCAGGACGTACCGGAGAGCACGCGCTGATCGCCGCTGCGCGCCGTGACGCGGCGGCGGTCGAGCTCCTCCAGGAGCGGCACCGCGTACTTGCGGGTCGTGCCCCACGCCTGGCGCGCCTCGCTCGCGGTGAACGGGCGGCCCGGGAAGGCCTCGCGCAGGCGGGCGGCGGCGGCGTCGACGGCCGCGGCGGTGAACGCCAGGTCGGGTGCAACCCGGACCAGGCGCCCGCGGCGCTCCAGCTCGCGGACCAGGGCGTCGCCGGCGCCCGCGGCCGTCATGGCGTCGCGCAGCCCCGGCGGTGCCAGGGGCTCCGCGTCCAGGGCCGCCAGGAGGGCGTCGCGCGCCCCGGCCTGCGCCTGGTCCAGGGTGGCTTCGTGGGCCGGGTGGCGCAGCGCCGGGCCCTCCGAGACGACGCGGCCCAGGCCGACCAGCGTGTCCACGAACGCCTGCGTGAGCTCCGGCGGGCAGCCGGCGTCCTGCACGGCGCGGAAGACCAGATCCCTGGGCGCGCCGGGCTCCATCGGGTGGCGCAGATGGTGCGCGGACAACGCGTCCAGCGACGCCTCCGTCCAGGCGGCCGCGGCGCCCGCGTGGACCAGCCACTCGCCCAGCGTGAGCAGCCGGTGGGCCCTGGCGGCCTCGCCGGCCTGTCCCAGCGGGAGGCCGACGGCCGCCGCGGCGCCGGCGGCGCGCGCCGCGGCGCGCTCCCGTACGTGCACGAGGAGGAGCTCCGCCGGCCTGCCCACCGAGCGGCGGCGCGCCTCCAGCTGCTCCACGCGCGCCGCGCGGGTGCGTCCCCGTGCCGGCGCGGGCGGGCGCACGTCCAGCGCCAGGCCGCCGGCGACGGTGCGCCAGCGCCCGGCCTCGCGCAGGACGAAGCGGTCTCCGGCCTGCAGCGCCAGCGGCTCGTCCAGCTCCAGGCGCACGAAGCCGTCGGCCTCCAGGGCCTTGCCCGCCACCGGCACCACGGCGGCGAGCCGGCGCGCGGAGCCGGCGTGCAGGTGCCACGCGCCACGCCGGTCCAGGCGCTCGCCGGGCAGCACGCGCACCCACGCCTCCAGCGCGGTGGTCTCGACCCAGTGGCCCGGGCGGACCAGGGCGTCGCCCCGCCGCGCCTCCATGCGGTCCACGCCGGACAGGTTGACGGCCACCCTGGCGCCCGGCGCGGCCGCGTCCACCTGCCGGCCCAGGCTCTGCAGCCCCCGCACGCGCCCGCGCCGGTCGCCGGGCAGGAGCGTGAGCTCCTCGCCCACGCGCAGGCCGCCGCCGGTGAGCGTGCCGGTCACCACCGTGCCGGCGCCCTTCACGGTGAAGCTGCGGTCCACCCACAGCCGCGGCCGCTCGTCCTCGCGCGGCTCGGGCGCCGCCGTCAGCACGTCGCCGAGCGCGCCGCGCAGCTCGTCCAGGCCGGCGCCGGTGAGGGCGCTGCAGCACACCACCGGCGCACCGGCCAGCGGCCCGCCGGCCAGCCGCGCCGCCACGTCGTCGGCGGTGGCCCGGCCGCCGTCCGGGGCCAGGTCCGCCCTGGTGATGGCCACCACGCCGTGGCTGGTGCCCAGCAGCGACAGGATGTCCAGGTGCTCCTGGCTCTGCGGCTTCCAGCCCTCGTCGGCGGCGACCACGAACAGCGCCGTCTCCACCGGCCCGGCGCCGGCGAGCATGTTCGCGATGAAGCGCTCGTGGCCGGGCAGGTCGACGAACGCCACCGTGTGGCCGCCGAGGTCGGCCCACGCGAAACCCAGGTCGATGGTGAGCCCGCGGCGGCGCTCCTCGGCGAAGCGGTCCGGCTCCATGCCGGTCAGGGCGCGGACCAGGCTGGACTTGCCGTGGTCGACGTGGCCGGCGGTGCAGACGACGCGCATCACGCTTGGCAGGCTACGCGCCAGTGTCCCGGCCGGGGCCGGTCACGAGATCGCGCAGCTCCTCGACGGTGTCGCGGCCGGACAGGACCACCAGCTCGTCGCCGGCCACAAGCTCCGTGTCGCCGCGCGGCATGACGATCTCCCCGTGGCGGCGCACCGCGGTCACCAGCGTGCGCGGCGGCCAGGTCACCGCGCGGATCGGCTGGCCGGCGACGGCGCTGGAGGCGTCCACGACCAGCTCGATGAACTGGGTGCCGCCCAGGTCGCGCAGGCGCGACGACGCTCGCCGCTGCTGCTCGCCCAGCCCCTTGGACACCGCCCGCTGGTACGCCTTGACCACGTCGGCGCGGCGCACCAGGCCGACGAGCTTGCCGTGGTCCTCCGCGGAGACCACGGGCAGGCGGCCCACGTCCAGCGTCGCCATGCGGCGCACCGCGCGGAAC
>DATMKC010000417.1:0-4792 GCA_035553555.1 Egibacteraceae bacterium
GCCGAGGTGGTCGACGACATCGCGCGGGCCATCGGCGCCACGGACGCGCGCGGCCTGGATCTCGCGTAGCGGCGATGCCGCCGCCCCGCGTCGCCATCGGCCCCGCTGACACCCGCGACTGGGTGCGCGCCGCCGTCCTCGCCGGCGGCGGGCAGGTCGTCGCGCCGGCCGAGGCCGACGCCCTGATCTGGCTCGGCACCGGCTACGGCCCCGATCCGGCCAGGGGCCCGGAGGGCCTGCGCGCGCTGCTGCACGGCCATCCCGGCATCCGCTGGATCCAGCTGCCGTTCGCCGGCGTGGAGCCGTTCGCCCAGGCGGGCGTGCTCACCGCCGACCGCGTGTGGACCGCCGGCCAGGGCGTGTACGCGCGCCCCGTGGCCGAGCACGCGCTGACGCTGGCGCTGGCGGGACTGCGCGAGCTGCCGCGCCGCGTGCTGGCGCGCGAGTGGGAGGCGCAGTCCGGCATGAGCCTCATCGGCGGCCGCGTCACCATCTTCGGCGGCGGCGGCATCGCCCGCGAGCTGATCGGCCTGCTGGCCCCGTTCGACTGCGACATCACGGTCGTGCGCCGGCGTCCCGAGCCGGTGCCCGGGGCCGCCCGCACGCTGGGCTTCGGCGAGCGCTACGAGGCGCTCAAGGGCGCCGACGTCGTGGTGCTCGCGCTGGCGCTGACCGCCGAGACGGACGGGCTCGTCGGCGCGGTGGAGCTGGAGCTGATGGAGCCGCACGCGTGGCTGGTCAACGTGGCGCGAGGCCGCCATGTGGTCACCGAGGACCTGGTGGACGCGCTGCGCGAGGGCGCGATCGGCGGCGCCGGCCTGGACGTGGTGGAGCCCGAGCCCCTGCCGCCCGGCCACCCGCTGTGGTCGCTGCCGAACTGCATCCTCACGCCGCACACGGCCAACACGGAGGCCATGGGCCAGCCGCTGCTGGCCATGCGCATCCGCGAGAACGTCCAGCGCTTCGGCTCCGGCCAGCCCCTGCTGGGCCTGGTCGACCCGGAGCTGGGCTACTGATGCGCCGGCTGGCGGCCGTGGCCGCCCGGCACTGGCGCGCCACGCTGCTGATCTGGGCCCTGCTCGTGGCGGTGTCCGTGGCGGCGGCGCCGGATTTCACCGAGGTCGCGACCTACGACGACAACGCGTTCCTGCCCACCGGCGCGGACTCCGTGCGCGGTGCGGAGCTGATGCGGCAGGGCTGGCCGGACGACAACTTCACCTCGTCGGCCGTGATCGCGCTGCTGCGCGACGACGGGCCGCTCACCCAGGCGGACCGGGCGGTCGCCGGGCGCCTGGTCGAATGGCTGCCCTCGGACGCGGCCCCGACCGGGCTGGGGCGCACGGTCACCCACCTGGACGAGCCGGACCTGGAGGACTCGCTCACCTCGAAGGACGGCCACGCGATGCTGCTCGTGGCCGGCATGGAGGTGCCGCCGTTCAGCCCTATGGGACACGAGGTGGTCACGGAGCTGCGCCGCCACATCGCCGAGACGGACCGCCCGGAGGGTCTCGACGTGATGGTGACGGGCGCGGCCGGCATCGCGCTGGACGAGAACGCCGCCATCGAGGCCAGCGTCAAGCGCACGGAGCTCCTCACCGTGCTCCTCGTCGTGGTGCTCGTGCTGTGGGTGCTGCGCTCGCCCGTGGCGGCGCTGGTCCCGCTCGTCACCGTGGCCGGCGCGTACGCCGTCGCGCTGGCCGTCGTCGGCACGCTGGCGCGCCTCGGCATGGATGTGTCCTACCTGTTCCAGATGTTCGCCATCGTGATCGTGTTCGGCGCGGGCACCGACTACGCGCTGCTGATCCTCGCCCGCTACCAGGAAGAGCTCGCGGACAGCCCCGACGCGGCCGAGGCGGAGGGCCGCGCCCGGCGCTTGGCGGGCACCATGGTGGTGCTGGCCGGCGTGCTCGCCTCCACCGCGGCCTCCACGATGGTGGGCTTCAGCGCGCAGGTGGTGGCACAGTTCGGGCTGTTCCGGACGATGGGGCCGGCGCTCGCGATCGCCGTGCTGATCACCCTGCTCGCCGGGCTCACGCTCACACCCGCGATCATGCGGCTGTGCGGGCGCTGGCTGTTCTGGCCGGGGGGCCTGGTGACCGGCAAGGGCATGCGCGCCGGCCACGGGCCCGGCGGCGGCGACCCGGTCTGGGAGATCGTGCCCGCCGACGAGGGGCCGGCCGACGGGGCGCGGGGTGACGCCCGATGAGGGCGCCCGCGTGGATCGCCCGCCGGCTGCCCCCAGGCGACGGCGTCTGGGACCGCGTCGCCACGCAGGTCACCACCCGGCCCGGCGCGACGCTGCTGCTCAGCCTGCTGGTGGTGTCCCTGCCGCTGCTGGCGCTGCCGGGGCTGCGCACCACCCACGACGTGCTGTCGAGCCTGCCCCAGGACGCCGAGTCGGTGGCGGCGCAGCGCCGCCACCTGCCCGCCGGGGAGACCTCGCCGCTGATCCTGGTGATCGACGGTGACGAGTCCGTGTACCAGCCGGTCGCCTTCCGCGCGCTCGGCGACCTGTCCAAGAACCTGCGGCGGCTGCCCGGCGTGGCCAGCGTCCGCTCGGTGGCGATGCCGACGGACGGCGAGCGCCCGGAGATCGACCCCGCGCTGGAGGGCCAGGCCGGCGACCTCGCCGGGCAGGTCGACCAGGCCGCGGCCGGCGCCGCGCAGATCGCCGCCGGCGTGCAGGAGCTGGAGACGGGCCTGCGCACGATCGACGCGCGCCTGCCGGAGCTGCGCGACGGGCTGGCCGAGGGCCGCGACGGCGCCGCGCGCCTGCACGACGGGGTGGTGCAGGCACGCAGCGGCGTGCGCCAGGTCCGTGCCGGCCTCGCGCGCCTCCGCGACGGCCTCGGGGAGGCACAGGACGGCGCGGCTCGCCTGCGCGACGAGGTGGCCCGCCCCACCGAGCGGGAACTGGCGGAGGCGATCGACGGCCTGGCCACCATGACCGTCGGCCGCACCGACCCGATGTACCAGGAGGTCTACGAGTCCGTCGGCGAGGCCTACGCGCGGGTCACGGGCCGCTATCCGGTGGGTCACGAGCGCGCCGGTCAGCGCGTCGACCCGGCGTACGGCGGCCTCACCGCGTCCCTGGACGAGCTGGCCGCCGGGCTGGGCCAGGCGCGCTCCGGCGCGGACCGGCTCGACGGAGGGCTCGCCCAGCTGGAGACGGGCCTGGGTCAGGCGGTGGACGGGTTGCGGCGCCTGCGCGACGGGCTCGGGGACGGCGTCGAAGGGGTGGCGCAGCTGCAGGAGGGCATCGAGCGCATGCTGGACGGCGTGGCCGGCCGGCTGCGCCCGGGCACGCAGCGGCTGGCCGAGGGCCTGGCGGAGGGCTCTCGGGCGCTGGAGGAGTCCGGCGTCGGCGAGCTGATCCTGGGCGGCGAGGGCCCGTTCGTGCTCACCCCCGGCATGCTCGACATCGTCCCGGAGCTGCGCGAGCGGCTGTCCTTCTTCACCGCCGAGGAGGGCACGCGCACGCGCGTCTTCATCGGGCTGGCGTCCGACCCGTTCAGCGACGAGGCCATCGCCACGGCAAGGCTGGCGCGCGAGGTGGCCGAGCGGAGCCTCCTGGACTCGCCGCTGGCGGACGCGGACGTGGTGCCGACCGGGTCCGCGGCGTTCGTGAGCGAGATCGACCGGGCCGCCGCGCAGGACTTCCCGGTCATCGTGGCCGCCGTCAGCATCGGCGTCTTCCTGGTGCTGGTGGCGCTGCTGCGCTCCCTGGTCGCGCCGCTGTACATGGTCCTGACCGTGCTGCTGAGCTACGCCTCGGTGATGGGCCTGACCGCGCTGGTGTTCCAGCGGCTGCTCGGCGAGCCGGGCGTGCAGTGGTGGGTGCCGCCCATCCTGTTCGTGCTGCTGGTCGGCCTCGGCGTGGACTACTCGATCTTCCTCATGGGCCGCGTGCGCGAGGAGGCGCAGCGGCGCATCACGCGCGACGCCGTGGCCGAGGGCGTGCGCACCACCGGCCGTGTCATCACCTCGGCCGGGATCATCCTGGCGGGCACGTTCGCCGCGCTGATCGCCGCGCCGATGCGGTCCATGACCCAGCTCGGCTTCGCGGCCGCCGCGGGCATCCTGCTGGACACGTTCCTGGTGCGCGCGCTGCTGGTGCCGTCGCTGGCCGTGCTGCTGGGCCGCTGGAACTGGTGGCCCTCGGCCCGCGCGAGCGCCGACTAGATGGAGATCGGGCGGCTGGCGCTGCGCGGGGCGGGCGGAGAGCCCGTGGACCTGGCGCGCACCGTGCACGCGCACGGCTGCACCACGCTGCCGCCGAGCGAGGTGTCGCTGGACCCGCCGGCCCTGGAGGCCGTGGTGCGGCCCGCGCGCGGAAAGCCGCGGCGCATCCGCGTCGCCGGGCGGCGCGGCCAGGCAGTGGTCGAGGCGTTCGGCCCGGCGCCATCGGCCGCGATGGCCCGCGAGCTGCGGTCGCTCGCCGCCAGGCTGCTGCGCCTGGACGCGGACCTGTCCGGCTTCTACCTTCTGGCCGCGGACGACCCGGAGCTGGCCTGGGTGACCGCGGGCGCGGGCCGCATCGCGCGCAGCGCCAGTCCCTACGAGGACCTGGTCAAGACCCTCCTGACCACCAACTGCGCGTGGTCGGCGACCGTGCGCATGACGACCGCGCTGGTCGAGCACCTGGGCGAGCCCGCCGTCGGCGGCGGCCACGCCTTCCCGGCTCCGGCCGTCATGGCCGAGGCCGGCGAGGACTTCTACCGGCAGGTGGTGCGCGCCGGCTACCGCGCGAAGTCGCTGCGCGCCGTCGCGACCCTGGTCGCGGAGGGGGCGC
>DATMKC010000418.1:0-2207 GCA_035553555.1 Egibacteraceae bacterium
GAGCAGGTCTGCCCGGCCGAGCGCCTGGCCGTGTCCTGGCGGGAGCCGGACGACTCCTACCAGTGGGGCGCGCACGTCGAGCCCATCGGCCCGGCCCCCGGAGCGGCGACCACCGCCGTCAACGGCGTGGTGCTGTGCCAGGACGCCGGCTTCGCCTTCATGGGCTTCGAGGCCTGGCGCGCCGACGGGACGTGGCAGCTCGCGGCCGTCCCGTACGTGCGCGAGGAAGGCGAGGCGCACCCCGACGAGGCGCCCGGCGGCGACCACCCGCACCGCCCGGCACCGGCCGAGCCGGCGCCCGCGCCGCCCGCCCCCGCACGGCCCGCGACGCCGCCCGCGCTGTCCCTGGACCTGCCGTCGGGCAGCATCGAGGGCTACGCGGCCTACGAGCCGCAGCGCCTGTGCGACCCGGGACCGAAGCCGGGCACGCTGGCGCTGCGCAACCTGCTGCTGGGCACCAACCCGGGTACCCGCAACCTGGGCATCGGCCGCTCCTGCGGGGCCGGCGGGCAGTCCGAGCACAAGGAGGGCCGCGCCCTGGACTGGGGCGTGCTGGTGAGCCGCCCGGCCGAGCGCGCCGCGGCCGACCGCTTCGTCGCCCAGCTCATGGCCACCGACGCGCAGGGCAACCCGCACGCCATGGCACGCCGCATGGGCGTCATGTACGTGATCTGGAACCGCCAGATCTGGTCGGCCTACCGCCCGGCGGCGGGCTGGCGCGCCTACGGCGGGCCCAGCCCGCACACCGACCACGTGCACGTCTCGCTGTCGTGGGCCGGGGCCATGGGCCGCACCAGCTTCTGGTCCGGCAAGGTCGACCCCGCCACCTTGCTGGCCCACCAGCCCGTCCCGGCGTCCGGCGGCTCCGCGGGCAGCGGCGGCACCGGCAGTGGCGGCGGCTCCGGCACCCACCAGCCCATCCCCGCGTCGCTGCCGACCGAGGCGGTGCGCGACGCCGTCAGGGAGCGGCGCAAGGACCGCCGCGGCGACCACGTCACCGAGCCCCGGCCCGAGACCGCGACGGAGGCCGGGACGGAGGCCGAGGCGGCGCGGCGCGCCGAACGCGAGCAGCGCCGTCGGGAGCGCTTCGACGAGCGCGCGGAACGGCGCGCGCTGCGCGCCGCCGAGCGCGCCAAGCGCCACGCCGACGAGGCCGAGCGCCAGGCGGCCGAGCGCCAGGAAGCGGAGCGCCAGGAAGCGGAGCGCCAGGCGGCGGAGGCAGAGGCGGAGCGCCGGGAAGCCGCGGCCACCGCGCCCCGGCACCGCGGCGAACAGCGTCCCGGAGGCAACGGCAACGGCCAGGCCGAGGCCGAGCGCGCGGAGCGCGCCGAGCGCAATGGCGAGCGACAGCGCAAGGCGCAGGTGAAGGCCGAGCGACGCCAGGAGCGCAAGGCCGAGGCCGACGGCACGCGCGGCGGCAAGGGCCACGGCACGCGCGGCGGCAAGGGCCACGGCAAGGGCAAGGGCGGAGCCAAGGGACGCGACTGAGCCCCCGCGGCGCCGCGGGGGTCACCTCGCGGCGTCGGCCAGGCCCCAGCGCCGGCGCACCGTCCGCTCCAGCGGGCTGAACAGCAGCCCGTCCACGGCGATGCCCACGATCAAGATCGCCACCATGACGGCGAGCAGCGCCACGGCGTCGCCGGCTTCCCGAGACACCTGCAGCGCCAGGCCGAGCGACGGACGGCCGGCGACCACCACGAGCAGTTCGCCCGCCATGAGCCCGCGCCACGCGAACGCCCAGCCCTGCTTGAGGCCCGCCGTGAACGACGGCAGCGCCGCCGGCAGGATCACGTGGCGGTACGCCGCGACACCGCTCGCCCCGAGCACCTTGCCGGCGCGCAGCAGCAGCGGCGGGATGTGGTCGACGCCGTGCAGCAGCCCGTTCGCGATGGCGGGCGCGGCGCCCAGCACCACCACCACCAGGATCGCCGACTCAGACTCCGGGAACAGCAGCAGCGCCAGCGGGAACCACGCGATCGACGGCAGCGTCTGCAGCGCCGTCAGCAGCGACCCCACGGCGCTGCGCAGCGCCCGGCTGCGCGTGATCGCCAGCCCCGCGGCCACGCCGAGCATCACCGCGATGCCGTAGCCCACCAGCCCGCGCGCCATCGTCACACCCGTGGCCTGCAGCAGCGTGCCGCCCACCAGCTCCTGCCACAGCCGGCCCAACACGGGGACCGGGCCGGGCAGCACGTCGTCGGCGCGCC
>DATMKC010000419.1:0-4035 GCA_035553555.1 Egibacteraceae bacterium
CCCCAGACGGCGCCCCTGACGGCGCCCCTGACGGTGCTGCTCGCCGCGCCGCGCGGCTTCTGCGCCGGCGTGGAGCGCGCCGTGGAGATCGTCGAGCTGGCGCTGCGCACGTACGGCCCGCCCGTGTACGTCCGCCACCAGATCGTGCACAACACCCACGTGGTCGCCGATCTGGAGGCCAAGGGCGCGGTGTTCGTGGAGGACGAGGCGGAGGTGCCCGAGGGCGGCATCGTGGTGTTCAGCGCGCACGGCGTGGCCCCGCAGGTCAAGGCCAACGCGGAGACGCTGGGCCTGCGCGCCATCGACGCGACCTGCCCGCTGGTCACCAAGGTCCACATCGAGGCGCGCGACTACGCCGAGCGCGGCTACTCGATCGTGCTGATCGGCCACGAGGGACACCAGGAGGTGGTCGGCACGATGGGCAACGCGCCGGAGTCGATCACGCTGGTGGAGACGCCGGAGGACGTGGCGTCGCTGGACCTGCCGGACCCGGCCAAGGTGGCCTACCTGTCGCAGACCACGCTGTCGGTGGACGAGGCCAACCGCGTGATCGAGGCGCTCAAGGCGCGCTACCCGCTGGCACGGGGGCCCAAGGGCGACGACATCTGCTACGCGACGCAGAACCGCCAGGACGCCGTGAAGGTGCTCGCCGAGCGCGCCGACCTGGTCCTGGTGGTGGGCTCGGAGAACTCCTCCAACTCCAAGCGCATGGTGGAGGTGGCGCTGGAGAGCGGCGCCCGCGACGCGCGCCTCATCGACGACGTGCGCGACATCGAGGACGCCTGGCTGGACGGCGTGCGCAGCGTCGGGCTGACGTCCGGCGCCAGCGCCCCGGAGGTGCTGGTGGGCGAGGTCATCGAGCGCCTGCGCGCCCGGCCCGGCGGCGCGGTCGTGGAGACCGTGCAGGTGGTGCAGGAGGACATGCACTTCGCCCTGCCCGCGGGGCTGCGCCGCCTGGACGTGGTGGAGACGGGCTAGAAGCCTTCGGTCTCGCGGTCGATCAGCGCCGCGGTGTCGATGTCGGCCTGCGTCAGCCCGCCGGCGGAGTGGCTCACCAGCTTCAGGGTCACCTTGTTCCAGCGGATGTCGACATCGGGGTGGTGATTCGGCACGCGCACGACGTCGGCGACGCGCACCACGAAGCGCACCGCCTCGTCGAAGTCGGTGAACGTCCAGGTCTTCTCGATGCCGCCGAGGTTGCCGTCCCACCCCTCCAGGATCTCCAGGCCCTGTCGCAGTCCGTCGGCGTCCAGCAGGTCAGCCATTCGTGTCACTTCCGTCGTCGGTGGTCGGTGGCGGCTCGGCGTCGTCCGCCGTGCCGGCGGGATCGACGGCCGGGCGCTCGGGCATGCCGGGGCCGTCGAGCTCCAGGATCTCGCAGAAATCCCATCCCAGGATCTCCCATTGCCACGGTCGCAATCCCAGCAGTTCGCGCAAGGTGGCCGGGTCCGGCGGGTCGGCGACCACGGCGTTCATGAGCGTGCGGCTGGGACACAGGATGCCGGGGTCGATGCCCACCCCGCGCGCCAGCTCGGCGCGGCGCACGCGCAGCTTGTCGACCAGCGCGCGGTCCGCGTCGGTGATGGGACGGTGGGTCCGGGCGGCGGGCTCGGCGGCCGCCTCGTGCCCGGCGCGCAGCGCCGCGACGATGCGCTCGCCGTGGTCGCGCGCCGCCTGGCGGCGCATCCCGCGGCGGACCAGCTCCGGCGGGGACCCGGCCGGGCTGCCGGCGAGGTCGATCATGAGCTTGTCCGGCATGATCCGCCCGGGCGCGGTGTCGTGGTCGCGGGCCAGTTCCTCCCGGGTGTCCCACAGCACGCGCAGGCGGGCGCGCGCCGGCCCGTCGAGCCGGCCGGCGCCCTTGGTGCGGGTCCAGTCGCGGCGGTCGTGCACGGCGGGCAGGGCGATCGCGGCGTCCAGCTCCTGGCGGTACCAGTCCATCCGCCCCGCCTCGTGCAGGCGGTCTTCCAGCTCGCGCCACAGCGCCGGCAGGTCGGCGACGTCACCAGCGGCGTAGCGCAGCATGTCCTCGGTCAGTGGCCGGCGCTCCCAGTCGGCGCGCTGCATGGCCGCCTTGTCGCCCTCCAGGCGCACGTCGAGCAGTTCCGCGAGCAGGCTCTCCAGCCCGGTGGGCAGGCCCAGCAGTCCCGCCGCGATCGCGGTGTCGGCGATGCGGTCGGGCTGCACGCCGGCGGACGCCAGCGGCGGCAGGTCGTTCTCCATGGCGTGGAGCACGGTGAGGCGCCCGGCCAGGAACGCGTCCAGTTCCTCCAGCGACTCCAGCACCATCGGGTCGACCAGCACCACGATGCCCTCGCCGCCCACCTGGATCAGGGCCGCCCGCCGCCAATAGCGGTCCCAGTCGGCCCGCTCGACGTCCACACCGACCTGCTCGAGCTGGGAGAGCTCGGCGAGCGCGTGGCTCAGGCGGTCGGGAGTGTCCGCGACCTCGTAGCGCTCCAGTGCCACACGCACACCTCATCCCACCGCCAGTCGCTCTGGCGGGTCCGGATCCGTCGGCCCGGAGGATACGCCTCGGACCGCGGCGGCGAAGCGCTCCGGCGCGTCCAGCACCGGCAGGTGCCCGGCGCCCGCCAGGATCTCCAGCCGCGCGCCGGGCACGACGGCGGCCAGGACGCGCCCGTGCCGCAGCGGGATGAGGGCGTCACGGGCGCCCCACAGGATGTGGACCGGGCAGCGGATGCGGCCGGCCAGCGCCAGCAGGCGCGGGTTCTGCGTGTACGGGTGCCAGCTGCACCACGCCGCCGCGGCGAGCTCCTGCACCCACGGGCCCCAGACGGCCGCGCCGACGTCGCCGCCCTCGGCCAGTCCCTCGTCGGCGGGCAGGCGCTCCCAGATGGCCTCGGCGATGAGGCGCTGGGCGCTCGCGGCCGCCCGGCCCTGGCAGAACAGCGCGAACAGGTAGTCCTCCGGGCAGTGCAGCCCCGCGGGGTCGGCGAGCACCAGCGCGCGCACCCGTGACGGATGGCGGATGGCCAGCTCCATGCCGAACCAGCCGCCCAGGCTGGAGCCGGCGACCACCGCCGCCGTCCAGCCCAGCGCGTCCAGCAGCTCCGCCAGCAGGTCCGCCATCCGTGCCGGCGAGCTCATGGGCCCGGGTGGCGTGGAGCCGCCGTAGCCGGGCAGGTCCAGGACCACGACGTCGTGGTCGCGGGCCAGGTCGTCGAAGGCGGGGGAGCCGACCGTGTCGGCGCCGGCGTCGTGCAGGTACAGCAGCGGCGTACCGCCGCCGCCGCGCCGGTACGCCAGCACGCCGGAAGAAGCGCGGGCCTCGCCGCGTTGCCAGCCGGAGCCGCCGGGGAAGGTCATGGGCGCCGCCCATCCTGCCCCAGCGCGCGGCTAGGCTCCCTGACCAGTGCCGACCAAGGAGAGGGACGTGGCGGAACAGGCACCCGGACTGATGTGCGTGCACGCGCACCCCGACGACGAGGTGATCATGACGGGCGGCGTGCTCGCGCGCGCCGTGTCGGAGGGCATCCGCGCGCGCGTGGTCACGTGCACGGGCGGGGAGATGGGCGAGGTCGTGGGCGAGGGGATGGACCCCGCCGAGATCTTCCCCAAGCTCGGCGAGGTGCGCCTGGAGGAGCTGCGCGAGGCGCTGTCCATCCTGGGCACCGACGGGCCGCAGATGCTCGGCTACCGCGACTCCGGGATGATGGGCACCGACGGGAACGCCGACCCGCGCAGCTTCTGGCAGGCCGACATGGACGAGGCCGTGGAGCGGCTGGTGCGCCAGATCCGGGAGTTCCGCCCGACCGTGCTGGTCAGCTACGACGCATTCGGCGGCTACGGCCATCCCGACCACATCCAGGCGCACCGGGTGATGTTCCTGGCCTCGGAGGCCGCGGCGGTGCCCATGCTGTACCCGGACGCCGGGCCGGCTTGGCCGGTGCGCAAGGTGTACTTCGCGACGCTGCCGAAGTCGCGCATCTTCCTGGTCAACCAGCTCATGGCGGCACAGGGGCTGGCCTCGCCGTTCCCGACCGCCGAGCGCGCCGAGGACCTGCCCATGGG
>DATMKC010000420.1:0-2471 GCA_035553555.1 Egibacteraceae bacterium
GCCTGCGGGCGGGCGCCGCCCGCCCGCAGGGGCGCGAGCAGTTCGGCCAGGCCGCCGTAGTCGGTGACCCGCGCGTGCTCGGTGAGCTCCAGGACCACGCCGGACAAGTCCGTCTGGGTGAGCGCCTCCACCACCACCGGCGCGCCCAGGCAGGCCGGCGAGACGTTCACCGCCAGGTACACGTCGCGCGGGCGGTCGCGCGCGCCGGCGAGCGCCGCCCGGATGGCCGCCAGCTCCAGCTCCGGGCCCAGCCCCGCCTCGGCGGCGGCGGCGAACCACACCGGCACCGGGACGGCCGGGTCGGCGGGGAAGCGGGCCAGCGCCTCCAGGCCCGCCAGCGCCCCGGAGGCCAGGTCGAAGATCGGCTGGTACACCGGGCGCACGCCCACGCGCAGCGCGGCCTCCAGCAGCGCGCGCTGGCGGCGGGAGTGGCGGGCGTCGTACTCCTCCCACGACAGCCGCTCGGCCAGCTCCGCGGCCACCTCGACGGTCACGGAGGCCGACAGCGGCCGCCCGCCCTCCACGGCGCTGCGGATGGCGCTGACCAGCTCCTCCACCGGCGCGCCCTTGGTCACGTAGCCCACGGCGCCCGCGCGCAGCATCTCCAGCACCGAGATGCGGTCCTCGTGCGCGGACAGGGCCACCACGCGCGTCAGCGGGTTGTGCTCGCGGATGCGCCGCGTCGCCTCGGCGCCGCCGCCACCCGGCATCCGCACGTCCATGAGGACCAGGTCGGGCTCGTGGGTCTCGACCAGGGTCACGGCGCCGTCGGGGTCCTGCGCGCCGCCCACGACCTGGAAGCCGGGTTGGGCGTCGAGCACCTGGCGCAGCGCCTCGTGGACGCGCCCGTGGTCGTCCACGACGCCGATACGGATGGGCCTGGTCATGGCCGTCGCGCTGCCACTGCGTTCCCCCCCGTCATGGCCGGTCGGCTCCCGTGGTCGGTCCGATCATCGCGCGGCCGTCTCCGGGAATCACGGCACAAGCCGTCTCCACGCATCAGAATCCCTCTCAACAGCGTGCGCAGTACGCAATTCGCGCAAGCCGCCCTACGCGAAGCGGTCTACGCGGGCGCACAGATCCCACTTCACCCGCACTCACCTTGAAAGGACTGGGAGTGGGCACGGTTACATTCCGAAGCACCGCCGCACCCGTCGGCGGGCTGGGGACGGGGCCGTGACAAGCAAGAC
Organism: Egibacteraceae bacterium; assembly: GCA_035553555.1. Lineage (GTDB taxonomy): Bacteria > Actinomycetota > Nitriliruptoria > Euzebyales > Egibacteraceae > DATMKC01. Next base: position 1,191 of record DATMKC010000420.1, read on the forward strand.
TGGAAAGGGATCGGGCGCTTCGCGCGCCGGGCGCGCCAGGCCGGTTCGGCCACCGGAGGAGCGCGTGCGCGTCCTGCTGGTGGAAGACCACGCCGTGGTCCGCGAGGGACTGGCGGCCGTGCTCGAGCACAGCGGCGCGATCAGCATCGCGGGCCAGGCCTCCAGCGTGCGCGACGGGCTGCGCATCCTCGAGCGCGAGGCGGTCGACGTCGTGGTGCTGGACCTGCGGCTGGGCGACGAGCACGGCGTCGACCTGGTGCGCGAGGTGCGCCGCCGCGAGGACGGCCCGGCCATCCTGGTGCTCAGCGCCCACGACGCCACCCTGGAACTGGAGCGCGCGCTGGGGGCCGGCGCCAACGGCTACCTGCTGAAGGGCAGCGACGCGGTGACGGTGACGGACGCGGTGCTGGAGACGGCCGCCGGGCGCACCGTGATCGACACGGGGTTCGTGCCCAAGCTGCTGCACCGCGCCGCCCACATGGAGGACCAGCCGACGCCCCGGGAGCTGGAGGTGCTGCGGCTGTGCGCCGAAGGCGCCACCGCCGTGGAGATCGCCCGGGAGCTGGGCATCTCGCCGCGCACCGCGCAGAAGCACATCGAGCGGCTGTTCAAGAAGCTGGGCGTGTCCAACCGCGCCGAGCTGGTGTCGGCGGCGTTCCGCCGCGGGCTGGTGCGCTAGGCGAGGCGGCTGGCGGCGGTGGCGCTGAGCCAGGCGCCGGCGACCGTGAGCAGCACGGCGCTGGCCAGGGGCAGCGCGTCGAGGGCGGCGACCAGGCGCGGGCTGCCGGCAAGGCGGGTGACCGCGAGGTCGCGGCCGCGCAGCACCGCCAGCCCCACCAGCGCCAGGCTGGCCGCCAGGCCCATGCTGAATGCCGCCACCAGCGCCAGCCCGAACAGCGTCCGGCCGGTGAACAGGGCCGTCGTCAGGACCAGGAACGCCGAGGGCGAGGGCAGCAGGCCGCCGGACATGCCGATCAGGACCAGCCCGCGGCGCGACAGCGGCGACACGCCGGCCGGCAGCGCCGCGTGGTCGTGCCACCCCGGTTCGGCCGTGGCGCGGCGGTGGCGCAGGACGCGCCCCAGCGACGCGGCGCCCACGGCCAGCACGAGCAGGCCGGCGACCAGCGTCAGCCACGGCCCCGCCCGCTCCAGCGCCGAGCCGCCCGCCGCCAGCGTGTGCAGCGCGACGCCGAGCACCAGCACCGACAGCGTGTGCATCGCGGCGACCGCGGCGCCCAGCAGGAGCGCGTCGCGGTCGCCGCGATGCACACGCTGTCGGTG
>DATMKC010000421.1:0-6956 GCA_035553555.1 Egibacteraceae bacterium
ACCATGAAAAACACCTCCGGAAGGTGTCAGGAGGACCACGGGCGTGGCAACGCCCCGACCCTCAACGAACCCTTACGGGTCCCTTCTGGCACCTCCGGAGGTGTTCACCAAGGAACCGCTCCGTGACCTATATCAGCCGGCGGGCAGGAGCGGCACCCGGCTGAGGATCGCCTGCGCGAGCGCCGCCGTCGAGCCGATCATTGCGACGATGAGCGTGCCGACGATGCCGACGGTCCATTTGTCTGCCTGCGCGCGGCCTTCTCGATGTGTGCGCGCAGCCGCTGCTCAAGGATCTCCAGGTCCGCCTTTGTCGCGAACTGGTCCTAGTCTTCGTTCGGCAGCAGGCTCATGTTCGCGAGTGTGCTGCCGAAGCAGGCAGGCGTCCACCGCTGGGCGCCCGAGGTTGTGGAGAACTCGGGCTAGGGGAAGCGGACGACGGCCACCAGGCCGCTGCCTCGTCCTTCCGATGCGCGCACGGGCCGCACCGCCGGGACGTGGGGCTGCGCGCGGCGCGGCCGAGCCGCCCCCACCCTGGTCCACAGGTGGCTCGCGGCGTCCATGATGCCCGGCACGGAGCGCCGCAGGCCGCCCACGGCGCGGTTGGCCATCGGCAGCACCAGCCTTTCGAGGCCGCCGACGTGGAACGCCTCGCCCTCCAGCCGCCACACCTGTACCGGAAGGCCCGTGGCCTCGGCCAGCAGCCCTTCCAGCCCGGCTGCGTCCAGGACGCCGACGTGCGGCGCGTAGCCGGACGAGCGGCCCATGTATCGGGACTCGTCCGGAGTGGACACCACCAGGGCGCCGCCCGGGGCCACCAGGCCGGCCAGCCCGCGCACGAAGCCGAGCTGCGCCCGCGGCGGCACGTGCTCGACCACTTCCATCGCGGTGACCAGCCACGCCGCGCCGGTCGCCGTGTCGCCCATGCCCGCCGCCGTCGACAGCTCGGGGAACGCGGCGGCGGCCACGCGCAGCACGTCCGGGTCCGCGTCGACCAGCGTGGGCCGCGCCCCCAGCCGCTGCGCCAGCCATACGGTGAACGCGCCCACCCCGCCACCGACGTCCACCAGCCGGGCGCCGGCCGGCGCGGGGCCCGCCATGGCGGCCGCGGCCAGATAGTTGGCGGTGTGGCGGCTGAGCGCGCGGTGGTTGCCCGCGCAGGCGACATCGCCGCCCTGGCCGTTCACCCAGCCATCGCGCGCGGCTTCGACGCGGCTGAACAGCGCGGCGGTCTCGCGCACGGCGTCGGCCAGGCCGTCAAGGCGCGGCGCGTCACCGGCGCGCATGGCGTCACGGGTCGTGCTGATGGGAGTCCCTCCAGGTGCTCGTGCGCGCCGGATGTGCCCCGGTGGCACCGATCTCAATCGCCGCCCCGGGTGGAACGGCGAATGCAAAGCTAGCGGAGCCCCCGGCTACGCTGTGCCGACCCTGCGAGCGGCGTGTGCCCGAGCGGTGGACACGGGCACGAGCCGGGGAGGTCACCACACCATCAGCGCTGAGCCGGACCCGAAGCTCGCCCACGACGCGGCGGGCGAGCTTGTCGCGAGCGGCGCCCAGCTCGGGGCGTACGGCGCGCTGCTGCGCAGCCGTGACTACCGCCTGTGGTTCGCCTCGTCGCTGCTGTCGAGCTTGGGCGACTGGATCGGCCTGTTCGCGCTGCAGGTGCTGATCCTGTCGACGGCTCCGCCCGGGTCGCGCTTCGCGCTGTTCGGCCTGGGCGCGATCATGATGGCCCGCCTGCTGCCCAGCGTGTTCTTCGGGCCGGTGGCCGGCGTGCTCGCCGACCGCTACGACCGCCGCAGCCTGCTGGTCGTCACGGACCTGTCGCGCGCGGTGCTGTTTGTCTTCATCGCCACTTCGCGCGAGTTCGCGACGCTGTTCATCCTCACGTTCGCGGTGGAGTGCCTGTCCCTGCTGTACTCCTCGGCCAAGGACGCCTCGCTGCCGGCCATCGTGAACCGGCGCCATCTCACCCAGGCCAACCAGCTCAACCTGTTCGTGGCCTACGGCCTCATGCCGTTCGGCGCCGTGGTGGCCACCGCGATGGTCCCCGCGTCGAACCTGCTGCAAGGCCTGGGCGTGGTCGCGATCGACCCCACCACCCTGGCCCTGCTGTTCAACGCCGGCACGTTCCTGCTGGGCGGCCTGCTGATCTGGCGCGTGCATCTGCCGCACCGCCGGCGCGACGCGGAGGCCGACCGCTCGGAGGGAGTCACCGAGGAGCTGCGCGCCGGCCTGCGCTTCATCCGCGGCCTGCCCATGGTGCGCGCGCTCATCACCGGCGTGGTCGGGGTGTTCTTCGGCGCGGGTGTCGTGGTGACGCTGGGCCCGGAGTTCGTGCGCGCCGAGCTCGGCCGCGCCGAGGCCGACTGGTACGGCCTGATGACCATGGTCGGCTCCGGCCTGCTGGGCGGCATCGCGCTGGTGCCGTTCCTGACCGCGCGCGTCCGCAAGGAGAAGCTGTTCCCCGTCGCCCTGGGGCTCGCGGCCGCGCTGGCCACGCTGGTGGCGTTCCTGCCGACGTACGCGCTCACGCAGGTGGTCGGCCTGGCGCTGGGCGCCCTGGCGGGCATGTCCATCGTCATCGGCTACACGATGCTGCACGAGAACACGGCCGACGACGTGCGCGCCAAGACGTTCGCGGCCTTCTACACCGGCACGCGCGCGTCGATGTTCGCCGCGCTCGGCCTGGCCCCGTTCCTGGCCGGCGCCATCGGCACCGGCACGCTCATCCTGGGCGCGCGCCGCATTCCCATCTCCGGCGTGCGCGTCACGATCCTGCTCGGCGGCCTCATCGCCCTGTACAGCGCGGTCAGCTCCGGCCGCCGGATCTTCGCCAGCCTGCGCGACGACGCCGAGGCGCGGCCGGTGCGCCTGCGCCACGGCACGCCTGGCGCGCCGCTGCCCGGGGGCCTGTTCGTGACCTTCGAGGGCATCGAGGGCTCCGGCAAGTCCACGCAGATCGCGGCCCTGGCGGCGTCGCTGGCCGCCGAGGGCTACGACGTGGTGGTGACGCGCGAGCCCGGCGGCCCGCCCATCGCCGAGCGCATCCGTGCCCTGCTGCTGGACCCCAACGCCGACGGCATGCATCCGCGCACCGAGGCGCTGCTGTACGCCGCGGCGCGCGTGGAGCACGTCGAGCGCGTGATCCTGCCCGCCCTCGAGCAGGGCAAGGTCGTGCTGTGCGACCGCTACATCGACAGCTCGCTGGCCTACCAGGGCTTCGCACGCGAGCTCGGCGACGCCGACATCCAGGAGATCAACCGCTGGGCCACGGGAGGGCTCCTGCCGGACGTGGTGGTGCTGCTGCGGCTGGACCCCGAGGAGGGCCTGCGCCGGGTGGCCGACCGCTCCCGGACGAAGGCGGCCGAGGGCGACGCGGGCGAGGGCGGCGAGGCCGGCAAGCTCGCCTACCTGGCCCAGCGCGGCCCGGACCGCATCGAGCGCGAGAGCGTCGAGTTCCACCGCTCCGTGGCAGAGGGCTACCAGGCGCTGGCGCGCCGGGACCGCGCGCGCTACGTCGTCGTGGACGGCGCAGCCGACCCCGCCTCGGTCAGCCGCAAGGTCCGGGCGGCGCTGCACTCGTGGCTGCCGGACCCGCCGTCGTCCGCGGCCCCAGACGTGCCGGAGGCGTCGGCTGACCGGCCGGAGGCCGCGGGATGAGCGTCTGGGACCTGCCAGGCCAGGCCACGGCGGCCGACGTGCTGCGGCGCGCCGTCGCCGCGGGCGAGGTCAGCCACGCGTGGGCGTTCGTGGGCCCGGCCGGGGTCGGCCAGCAGCAGGCGGGCCGTGCGCTGGCCGCCGCGCTGAACTGCCCCGTCGACCCCGCCGGCTGCGGCCACTGCGACGTGTGCGGCCGGGTCCTGCGCGGCGCCTTCCCTGCGCTGTGGGAGTTCGCCCCGGCCGGCCAGGCCCACCGCGTGGCCGACGTGCGGGAGCGCTGGCTGCCGGTGGCGTCGCAGACGGCGGTGGAGGGGCGCTGGAAGGTCCTGCACATCGCCGACGCCGACCGCATGAACGAGGCGGCCGCGAACGCGTTCCTCAAAGGGCTGGAGGAGCCGCCCGAGCGCACGATCTGGCTCCTGGACGTGGCCGACCCCGACGAGCTGCCGGACACGATCCTGTCGCGCTGCCGGGTGGTGCGCTTCGCGCCGTGGAGCCTGGAGGAGCTGCGCGCGCACGCCGCGCGCCTGGGCATCCCGCCTGAGGACCACGAGCTCGCCGCCCGGCTGTCGCAGGGCGCGCCGCGCGCGATGGAGCGCCTGGCGGGCGGCGGGCTGGAGGACGTGCGCCGCCATCGCGACCTGCTGCGGCGTCTGCGCGAGGAGGGGCAGGGCGTGGCGCTGCTGGCGGCGCGGGAGCTGGACGAGGAGCTGAAGCGGCGCACGGCCGCGCAGAAGGCTGCGGGCAAGGACGAGCTCGCGGACCTCGCCGCCGCCTACGGCGACGCGCTGCCGCGCCCCGTCGCCAAGCAGGTGGAGGAGCGACTGGTGCGGGAGGAGCGCGAGGCGCGCGCCTCCGCGCTGCAGGGCGCCCTGGACGACCTGCTGAGCTGGGTCCGCGACGCGCTGCTGCTGGCCGGCGGCGGTGACCCGTCGGCGGTCCTGCACTGTGACGCGGCGGGGGCGTTGCGTGACGACGCGGCCGCGCTCGGGCCCGCCGGGCTGCTGCGCGCGGCCGACCTGGTGCAGGCCGCGAAGCAGGACTTGGAGCTCAACCTCCAGCAAGGCCTGGCGCTTGAGGCGCTGCTGCTGGACCTCGCGGCACTCGGCATGGACGTGTCGCGCGGCGCGGCGGCGGTTGCCGCGCACCCGGGCGGCTGACTACGCTAGTTGCAAATCGTTTGCAACTAGCTCCGGAGTCCCATCCATGCGCCGCGCGGTCGCCGCCCTGCTCGTCCCGGCCCTCGTGCTGCCCGGCTGCCGCGGCCCGGCGAACGAGGGCACCGGCCCGGACGGCGTGCGCGTCGTGACCACGGTCGCGCCGATCGCCGACCTGGTCCGCAGGGTGGCCGGCGGCACCGCGGAGGTCGTGGCGCTGGTGCCGGACGGCGTCGACTCGCACACGTTCGAGCCGGACCCGGCGCAGGCCGCGGACCTGGCCGGCGCCCGCCTGTTCGTCGCGAACGGGCTGGGGCTGGAGGAGCCGTCCATCCGCCTGGCGCAGGCGAACCTGCCGGAGGGCGCGTCCATCGTGCGCCTGGGCGACGACACCGTGCCGCCGGAGGAGTGGGTGTTCGACCGCTCCTTCCCCGAGGCCGGCGGGGTGCCCAACCCCCACGCGTGGCTCGACGTCCCGCGCGCCATCCGCTACGTGGAGCGCATCGCGCAGGCCGTCGCCGGCGTGGTCGCGGAGGACGACCGCGCGCAGGTGCGGCGCAACGCGCGCGCGCTCGCCGCGGAGCTCACCGCACTGCACGAGGCCGTGGAGACCGCCGTGGCCACGGTGCCCGCGCGCAATCGCAAGCTGCTCACCTATCACGACTCCTGGGCCTACTTCGGCCGGCGCTACGGCTTCACGGTCGTCGACGCGGTGCAGCCCGCGGGCATGAGCGAGCCGTCCGCGGCGGAGGTGCGCGAGGTGATCGACCAGATCCGCGCGCAGGGCGTGCCGGCGGTGTTCGGCAGCGAGGTGTTCGACGACGAGGTGCTGCGCGCGATCGCGCGGGAGACCGGGGTGCGCTTCGTGGGCGACCTGGCCGACGACGCCCTGCCCGGCGAGCCGGGCGACCCCGAGCACTCCTACGTGGGGATGATGGCCCGCAACGTGCGCACCGTGGTGGAGGCGCTGGGCGGCGACGCGTCCGCGCTGGACCGCCTTTCGGGGGTGCACCAGTGAGCGCGCCGGCGCTGGAGCTGGCCGGTGTCCACGCCGGCTACCGCGGGCAGGTGGTGCTGCACGACTTCGGCCTGCGTGCCGAGCAGGGTGAGTTCCTGGGCGCGGTGGGCCCGAGCGGCTCGGGCAAGACCACGCTGCTGCGGCTGCTGACCGGCCGCGCCGACCTCTACGCCGGGCGGGTCCGCGTGCTCGGCCAGGACGTCGGCCGCGGCCGCCCGCCCGGCCGCGTCGGCTACGTGCCGCAGATCGGGCAGGTGGACTGGGACTTCCCGCTGACGGTGGAGCAGGCGGTGCTGCTGGGCCTCACCGCCGACAGCAGATGGGTGCCGTGGTTCAGCAGGGCGGAGCGCGCCGCCGCCGCCGCGCTGCTGGAGCGCCTTGGGCTGGCCGGGCTGCAGCGACGCCACATCCGCGACCTGTCCGGCGGCCAGCAGCAGCGCATGTTCCTGGCGCGGGCGATGATCCGCCGCTGCGAGCTGGTGCTGCTCGACGAGCCGACCAGCGGGGTGGACCTGCGCACGCGCCACGACGTGCTGCACCTGCTGCACGAGCTCAACCGCGAGGGCATGACGATCCTGCTCACCACCCACGACCTGAACTGGGTGGCCGCGCACCTGCCGCGCGTGGTGTGCCTGAACGGCACGGTGATCGCGGACGGCCCCCCCACGGAGGTGTTCACGCCGGAGGTGCTGCGGCGCACCTACGACGCCGACGTGCGCGTCATCCGCGAGGGCGACCTGGTGTTCGTGGCCGACCAGACGCACCTGCTCACCGCGGCGCACCACGCGCGCGGCCCGGACGCGCCGTGAACTGGCTGACCGAGCCGCTGTCGTACGGCTTCTTCGCGCGCGCGCTCGTGGCCGGCGTCGCGCTCGGCGCCGTGACGGGCGCCGTGGGCGCGTTCGTGGTGCTGCGCCGCATGAGCTACATCGGCCACGGGCTGTCCCACAGCCTGCTCGGCGGCATCGCCGTGTCGCTGGCGCTGGGCCACGGCGTCTACCTGGGCGCCGCCGCGGCCACCGTGGTGAGCGCCCTGCTGATCGACCGCGTGTCGCGGCGGCCCGGACTGGCCGCCGACGCCGCGATCGGCATCGTCACCACGGCGATGTTCGCCCTGGGCA
>DATMKC010000422.1:0-5055 GCA_035553555.1 Egibacteraceae bacterium
GCCGGCGGTAGTCGGCGAAGCCGACGACGGCGGCCGCCTCGGGGATCGCCCCGGCCAGCTCGTCGCCGTAGCGCTGCGCCATACAGCCCATCACCACGACCTTGGCGCCCGGCAGATCCGCCGCCGCAAGCACGGTCTCCACCGACTCCTCGCGCGCCGGCTCGATGAACGCGCACGTGTTCACCAGCACGCAGTCGGCCTGCTCGGGATCGTCGACCACGTCGTAGCCGGCGGCCAGCAGCGAGCCGCCGACCTGCTCGCTGTCCACCTCGTTGCGGCCGCAGCCCAAGGTCACCAGGGCGACCTTCGGGCGCGGCCCAGGGGGGCCGGTGGAGGCGGGAGCGGTGTCGGTCACGCGGTCACGATGCCACGGCGCGGCACGCGCGCACCAACGCCGCCGGCCCGCGCTGGCTCAGCCGGCATCCGCGTCGAGCCCCGCGCCGTCGTCCACCGTCGGCTCCACGGCGGGGGCGTAGGGGTCCATCGTCTGGGTGTCCGGCACGGCCGGCCCGCCCGCGTCCGGTTCGGCTCCGCCGCCGGGTATGCCCTCGCTGCTCTCCACAGGGGCCGGCGCCGGCACGGTCGCCGGCTCCTCGTTGCCGCGGCTGAACACCAGGTACAGCGCCAGGATCGTGAACAGCAGCGTGCCGGCCACCGCCAGCGGCGACAGCCCGCGGCGCGCGTCCGGGTCGAACGACCGGCCGGCCGAGGCGGTCAGCGGCTGCGGCTCGTCGGGACGCTCGTGCTCGCGGCGGTAGGACTCCAGCAGCGGCTCCGGGTTCAGCCCCAGGAAGCGGGCATAGCTGCGCAGGAAGCCCTTGACGTAGACGTCCCCGCCGAGCGCGGCGAACTCCTCCTCCTCCAGCGCGGCGAGATAGGACTCCCGCACGCGCGTGGCGGCCGCCGCGTCGGCGAGGCTGCGCCCCTGCTGGCGGCGCGCTGCGCGCAGTGCCTCACCGATTCCCGTCGTCATCGTGGGGCGAGTATAGGAGCGCGTGCTCAGACCGGGTCGGAGGACGGCAGCGGCACCGCGTCCAGCAGCGCGGCGGCCAGCTCGCCGTCGCCGTCGACGCTGAGCCACGGCGCGCGCAGCGCCCGCCAGTGCATGCGGCCGCCCAGCAGCAGCGCCAGCGCGGCGGCGTGCACGCGGACCTCCGCGTCGGCTTTGGCGGTCACGCGCGGCCCGTACTGGCGCCGCGCGAAGTCGACGCCCCACGTGACGGGCCGCGCCGTCACGGCGCCATCCGGCGGGGCCGGGTCCACCACCAGCCGCGCGATCCCGGTTCGCCGGGCGACCTCCGGCAGGCGGCGCCTGGGCAGCACCGCCAGCGTCATGTCGGCCAGCGCCTGCCCGATCACCAGCGGCGGCGGCGACGGCACGTCGTCACGGGGCGCGCCGAGCGCCCAGCGCACGTCCTGCTCGTGCACCCACTCGTCCCAGACCCGCAGGAACAGCAGGAACACCACGGGATGGCGCCCGTACGGCGTGCCGACGGGCAGGCGCGCCACCGGCCCGGGCACCAGGCGGCCCAGGCGCTCGATGCGGGCGCCCCAGCGGCGCAGCCCGTCGACGATGTCCTGAGGCGGGCGGTCGCGCCAGCGCCGCACCGCCTGGTCGTTCCAGCGCTCCACGACGGCGCGGTCGGAGGTCCCCAGCAGCGGCCGGACGATGGCGCCGGTGATGGACGCGCGGTCGCTGGCCACCAGGTGCGCGAACACGTCCCGCACCGCCCAGCGCGGCAGGCACGGCAGATCCCAGTCCTCGGCCGTCAGCCCCTCGGCCAGCGCCACCGTGCGTGCCCGCTGTGCCGCGACCGCGTCCAACCCTGCTGTCTTGCGCATGCCCGCTCCCGGCACGCTGCCCGGGCGTCAGCGCCCGGGCAGGTCTTCCTCGTCGCGCGTGTCCTCCAGCGACAGCCCGCCCTCCTCGTAGGTGGCGTTGGGGTCGCTGGCGTCCTTCTCCTCCGACATGCCGATGGGCCCGCGGGTGGAGCCGCGCAGGAACTGGCGCACCACCGGCTTGTCGGAGTCCAGCAGCTCCTGCTTGGGGCCCATCATCACCAGGTTGCGGCGGAACAGCAGCGCCAGGTAGTCGGCGATGTTGCGGGCCGTGGGGATGTGGTGGGTCACCACCACGAACGTCGAGTCGAGCTGCTCCTTCAAGTCCAGGATCAGCTCGTTGAGGTAGGCGGTGCGCACCGGGTCCAGGCCGGAGTCGGGCTCGTCGAACAGCACGATCTCGGGGTCGAGCACCAGCGCGCGCGCCAGGCCGGCGCGCTTGCGCATGCCGCCGGAGATCTCCCCGGGGAACAGGTTGCGCGCGTCCGCCAGGCCGACCATCGTCAGCTTCTGCATGACGATCTCTTCGATCTCGCGCTCGCTCTTGCGGGTGTGCTCGCGCAGCGGGAAGGCGGTGTTGTCGTACACCGTCATGGAGCCGAACAGCGCGCCGTCCTGGAACAGCACGCCGAACTTCTTGCGCACCTCCAGCAGCTCGCGCTGGCGCAGCGTCGGCACGTTGCGGTCGCCGACCCAGACCTCGCCGCTGTCGGGGCGCAGCAGGCCGATGAGGTGGCGCAGGAACACCGACTTGCCCGTGCCGGACGGGCCCAGCACCACGGTGACCTCCCCCTTGGGGATGTCGAACGTGATGTCCTCCAGCACCGTGCGGGAGCCGAACGACTTGGTCAGGTTGCGGATGCGGATGGCCGCCTCCGGCTCCGGCTGCGGATCCGGCGCCCCTCCCCTGCGGACCACGACGGTCTGGCTCATAGCGGCACTCCTACATAAGTGGACAGGCTGGGCCTACGACGTCTTCACGATGAGCAGGTCGCTGGACGCATGGTGGCTGACTTTGTTCGGCACGCTGCCCAGCAGGAAGCGGCCCGCCCCGGTCATGCCCTGGCTGCCCAGGACCACCAGGTCCGCGGACTGGCCCTCCGCCACGATGGCCTCGGCGGGGTCGCCGGTTCGCAGCGCGGTCTGGCACGTCACACCGGCCTGCTCGGCGCGCGACGCGGCCTCGTCCAGGACACGCCGGCCCTGCTCGGCGTCGCCGTTCACGGTCAGCACGGTGAGCGTCGCGCCGAGGTCGCGCGCCACCGCGATCGCGCGGTCCAGCGCGCGCGTCGCCGTGGCCGAGCCGTCCGTGCCGACGAGCACCGACGACGGCGGTTCCACCGGGCGTCCCACGCCCGTGCGGAAGATCAGCAGGTCGCCGACCAGGTGGTGGCTGACCTTGTTCGGGACGCTGCCGAGCAGGAAGCGCTTGGACCCGGTCATGCCCTGCGAGCCCACGGTCAGCAGCGCCCCGGGATTGACCTCGGCCATCTCCAGCAGCTGCTCGGCCGGCTCGCCCTCGGGCGTGGCGGTGTCGACCGACAGGCCGGGCACCAGGCGCGCCGCCATGGTGGCCGCGTCCTGCGCGGCCTCGGCTGCGCCGCGGTAGCTGGTGCTGATCAGCGCCTCCTGGCTCTGGCCGGCCAGCTCCGAGGCGGGGCCCATGTCCTCCGGCCGGGGCCGCTGGAAGGCGGTCACCACCAGCAGGCGCGCGCCGAAGCGCCCGGCGACGAGCGCGGCGCGCCGCACCGCCTCGGCCGCGGTGGCCGAGCCGTCCGTGCCGACGATGACGGCGGGGTACGTGCTCACGATCCGTCTCCCTCCTCCAACAGGCCGCCGCCCGGCGCCGGCGCCTGGCCGCTTTCTTGCGGTCCCAGCACCTCCACGCGCGCGGCCTTCCACGTGCCGCCCTCCCGGACCAGCGAGATCTGCATGCGCAGCTCGTCCTCCACCGGCTGCGGGGCGCGCGCGTTGGTGATCGTCTGGCGCACCACGGCGAACACCGTCGCGTCGTCGCCGTCGACGTCCTGGACGAACAGGTTCACCAGCCGGCCGACGGACTTCGCCTCCGCGTCGCGCAGGGCGGCGCGCAGCTCCGGGTCGAACAGCGTGTTGACCTCCTCGGCGTACTCGTCGGTGGCGCGACGCTGCGTCTCCTGCACCCAGTCGTCGATGGTCGCGCCCTCGAACGTGGTCAGGTGCAGGACCAGCTGCTCCGCGGCCGCGCGCACGCGGTCGCGGGCACGGTCCTGGCTGTACAGCGGCGCCCACATCACGGCGAACAGCAGCGCGATCACCGTCGTGACGGCCGCGACGGACCAGGCGAAGCCCAGGCGCCGCACCAGCGGCGGCTTGGCGGCGGCCGCCGGGGCCGCGGTCTCGTCGGTCATCGGTTGCCCTTCGCGATCACGCGCCGGACCGCGCGCCCGGCGACCATGCTGGCCGCCAGCGCCAGCAGCAGGCCCAGCGACTCGGCGACGCGGCGGCTGTCGCTACTGGCCGCCGACGCCGCTGGCGCCGCCAGGCCCAGGCCGGACGCGTTCGCGTCCTGCTCTGCCGGCACGATCCGCGCCTCGATGGTGGTGCGCTCGAAGCCGGGCTGGGTGGCCGCGCCCGCCCCGGTGCCCAGCGGCGAGCGGCACGTCCCGCCCGGCAGGATGTCGGGGATCGGGCGCTTGTCCGGCAGGTAGCTGTCCGGCTGCTCGGCCTGCGGCGACAGGAACTTGATGCGCGTCCACACGCGGCCCCACGGGTCCAGCGGCCCGCCGCTCTCCACGCCCTGGAAGAACCACTGGTTCTTGCGCAGCGCCTCCTCGGTGTTGCCCATCTGCTCCGGCCGCGCCAGGTAGGAGTTGAGGTTGCCCAGGTCCTTGAACACGCAGGAGACGTTCGCCTGGTTGTCGCCGACCAGCTTCTCGACCTGGCGCAGCACCGGCGGCGCCTCGCGCAGCAGCCCTTCGAAGTCGGCGCGCATGTCCACCAGCGTGCGGCTCGCGTCGGCCATCTGGGCGATGGAGCGCGCGAGCGCGTCCCGGCTGCGCGCCAGCGCCTCGTTCACCGTGGCGCTGTGCGTGAAGAACCGGGTGACGTCGGCCTCGTTGGCCGCCAGCGCCTCCGACAGCCGCGCGCTGTCGGCGATGATCGCGCGCAGGTCGTCGCGGCGGCCGCGCACCGCGTCGGCCAGTTCCGCGACCAGCACGCCGGCGCGCTCCCCGT
>DATMKC010000423.1:0-2716 GCA_035553555.1 Egibacteraceae bacterium
CGACGTGGTGTCGCGACGGCCTTCGGTGTTCGCGGGCCTATGCGGCGCGCACGCCCCGGTCGTCCTTGCGGCCGAACCAGCGCTCCGTCATGCCGCGGGCGGCGGGGATCCCGCCGACGCCGAACGCCACCACGCAGGTCGCGCCGATGGTGGCGACGGTGGCGTAGAACAGCGCGTTCACGATGTCCTCGGCGATGCCGAGCTGGTTGAGCGCCGCGAACGCGCCGAAGCCGTAGATCGAGTAGCGGGCGACGTGCGTCGCCAGCTCCGAGCGGGTGTTGGAGTGCACGGCGCCGGCCACGAAGTTGCCGAACGCCATGGCGACGACCACCACACCGACGGCCACGAGCACCTGCGGCAGGTAGGCCACCATGCCGGCCAGCGCCGCCGACAGGGCGGTCAGCTCCAGCGTGTCGGCCGCCAGCTGCACGGTGAGCAGCAGCACGGTCCAGTAGGCGATGCCGGCGACGAGGCCCTTCGGGTCGTAGCCGGAGCGCTCCGAGGCGGCGGGCACGCCCGCGCGCTCGACGATCTGGTCGAAGCGGATCAGGTCCATGACGCGGTGCGCGACCATGCGCACGACGCCGGCGAGCAGCCAGCCCACCAGGAAGATCGCCAGCGCGCCGACCACCTTGGGGGTCGCCGCGGCCGTGTTCTCCCAGGCGTTCTGCAGGCCGGTGCGGATGAGCTCGAGGTCCATGGGGGAAGCACCTCCGTCGCCGCAATGGATCTCGCACGGCCCCCCGGTGCGGCACCGGGACCGTGGCGGGCGTGTCGCCCTTCACCCGTCAGACCCAGCCGCCGGATTAAAGTTCCGTGGTCGGAAGAAACTTTCTTCGACGGTCATGGAGGCTCGCCGCGCACGCCGCACAGCCGCACCCGCAGCCGCATTCTCAGGGGCCGCTGGGGCGCCTCAGCGACGCCGAGCTGGTGCTGCGCGCGCGCGACCGCGGTGACGGCGCGGCGCTGGAGGAGCTGATCCGGCGCCACCGCGACGCGGCCTACCGCATCGCCCTGCGCATCTGCCTGAACGGCGCCGACGCGGAGGACGTCGCCCAGGAGGCGTTCGTGCGCGTCTGGCGCTCGCTCGGCCGGTTCCGGGCCGACAGCGCCTTCTCCACCTGGCTGTACCGCATCGTGACGAACCTGGCTTTGAACACGGTGACCCGGCGGCGCGAGCAGCCGGCCGAGCTCGCCGAATCGCAGTTCCCCGCGGAACTCGACCCCGCCAGCCGGGTCCAACAGCGCGAGCGCCTCGCCGCCCTCGGCGCGGCGCTGGCGTCCCTGACGCCCGAGCAGCGCGCCTGCTGGGTGCTGCGCGAGGTGGAGGGGCTGAGCTACGAGGAGCTGGCCGAGGTGCTGGAGCTGACTCTGGCGTCGGTGAAGGGCCGGCTGTTCCGGGCGCGCGCGGAGCTCGCGGCGGCCCTGGCACGCTACGACGCCCCAGAGGGTGATGCAGAGGCGGAACCGGACGCGGAAGGAGGTGGGCGGTGAGCGAGCGCGACGACTGGGTCGACGAGGACCCGGGCGACCCGGCGCTGCACGCCGAGCTCGCCTCGCTCCTGCGCGCCGCCGCGCCGCCCGCGCCCGCGGTGGTGGAGCGCCGCGCCCTGGGCCGCATCCGCGTGGAGCGCGACATGCTCACCGTGGCGTCGACGCTCGGCGGCGCGCTGCTGCGCGTGCTGGGCGCCTTGCCGGACTACCTTGCTGCCGAGCGGAGGAGACACTGATGGACCTCGACGGGCTGCGCTGGGAGGGGCCGCTGCTGGCGGCGGTGGGCTTCGCGCTGCTCGGCGTGGCGGCCGCGCTGGTCGTGAACCTGCTGGTGCGCGCCATCGGCAGGCGCGTGCTGCGCGACCGTGACCGGGTCGACGGCATGGCGGCGTTCTCCGGCTGGATCGTGCTGGCCGTGTTCCTGGTGGTGGCCATCGGCCGCCTGGCCGACCCCGACATCACCGAGCCGGGCCTGCGCGCCGCGGCGGCGCGCTCCCTGGGCCTGCTGCCGGACGTGCTCATCGCGGTGCTGCTGGTGGCCTTCGGGGTGGTCCTGGCGACCGCGCTGCGCGGCGTGCTGCGCCGCCTGCTGGAGCCGGTGCGTCCGGCGGCGGCGGAGATGGTGCCCAGCGTCGCCTACTGGGCGGTGGTGGGCCTGGCGCTGCTGCTCGGCGCCGACCAGATCGGCGTGGAGACCGGGCTGGTGGTGTGGCTGCTGGTCACGCTGGTGGGGGGCGTGGTGCTGGCGTTCGCGCTGGCGCTGGGCCTCGGGGCCAAGGACCTGCTCGGCGCCGTCGTGGCGGGGCGCCACGTCGCGCAGATCGTCGCCGTGGGCGACGAGGTCGAGGTCGACGGCAAGCGGGGGACCGTCGTGGCGCTGGGCCATGCCAGCGTCCGGCTGTCGCTCGCGGGCACGCGCGGGGTCGGCCTGTCCGCGGGGGAGTCCGAGGGCGTGGAGGCCGAGGTCCCCAACCGCCGCTTCCTGGAGGGGACCGTCCTGGTCCACCGCCGCGCCGGAGGCTGAGCGCCGGGTCGCGCCGGATGGACACCTGTGCGCACGGGGGAACACCTGTACGGTGGGACGACCCGCCCCAGGTTCACCGACGCCTTCGAGGGGGCAGATCCTCTTCGTCGGCCGGTTTCATCGAGCACATCGGATGGGGCATATGCGGATCCTTCAACTGGCTCCGCCATGGTTCGCGGTCCCGCCGTCCGGTTACGG
>DATMKC010000424.1:0-3315 GCA_035553555.1 Egibacteraceae bacterium
AGCACCACGCCGTCGCGGCGATCGTGGCGCTGCTGCGCCGTCACGGGCACGAGGCGGAGGTCGGCGCCTACGGGTTGCCCACGGCGCTGCGAGCACGGGCCGGGAGCGGCAGGCCCACGGTGGCGCTGCTGGCCGAATACGACGCGCTGCCCGACATCGGCCACGCCTGCGGCCACAACGTGATCGCGGCCACGGCGGTCGGCGCGTTCCTGGCGGTCGCGGAGCTGATCGGCGAGCTGGGCGGCAGCGTGGAACTCATCGGCACGCCCGCGGAGGAGGGCGGCGGCGGCAAGGAGCTGATCGCCCAGGCCGGCGGCTTCGACGCGGTGGACGCGGCGCTGATGCTGCACCCGTTCGGGGCCGACGCGGCCGAGCACCCGTGGCTGGGCGTGCGCCAGGTCGAAGCGGTGTTCCACGGCCTGCCCGCGCACGCCTCCGCGATGCCGTTCTTCGGCCGCAACGCCCTGGACGCCGCGGTGACCGCGTACCAGTCGATGGCGCAACTGCGCCAGCACATGCTGCCGACCGACCGCGTCCACGGCATCTTCACCGACGGCGGCCAGAAGCCGAACATCGTGCCGGAGCGCGCCGCCGTGCAGTTCTACCTGCGCTCGGCGGAGCCGGACACGCTGCGCGTGCTGTCAGAGCGCGCCGGTCAGATCTTCGAAGGCGCGGCGCTGGCCACCGGCACGCGCCTGGAGCTGCGCTGGGACACCGCCCCGGTGTACCTGCCGGTGCGCAACAACCACGCGCTGGCCGCCCGCTACGCCGCCAACCTGGCGCCGCGCGGCCGCAAGGTGCTGCCCATCGGCGTGCTGCCCGGCGAGATCAGCGGCTCCACGGACATGGGCAACGTGAGCGTGCGGGTGCCCGGCATCCACCCGCTGCTGGCGATCGCGCCGCCCTACGTCACCATCCACACCGCGCCGTTCGCCGAGCACGCCGTCAGCGAGGCGGCCGACGCCGGCTGCGTCGACGGGGCCGTCGGCCTGGCGCTGACCGCCGCGGACTTCCTCACCGACGAGGCGCTGCGCACCGACGCCCGCGCCGAGTTCGACGCCGCCGGCGGCGTGATCGAGCCGGACAGCCTGCTGACCTGACGGGGGCCCACACCGGTCCGCGGCTACCGCGCAGGAAGCACTACAGATTCCGGCCGCGACAGCCGACATGGTTGGCACGCCACTCCCCAAGTGCGCGAGGACCGGAGCAGCGACATGGGTGACATCGACACCAAGCGGATCGAGGACGTGGAGGCGCTGCGCGCCCGCATCCGCCGCTGGCAGGACCTCTACGAAGAGCGCGACGCCATCGGCTACGACCCCAAGCGTCACGACGCGCACAGCCCGGAGCACCGCCGCTACACGCGCATCACCTGGGACATCCACCGCATCGAGGACGAGCTGTTCGCCAACTGGGACACCATGACCACCACATCGGCAAGGTGACGGGGCCGGGCTCCAGCGCTCCGGAGCCCGCCTCCCGTTCCTTCCCGGAACCCCCATCCGCCCCCGTGACCCCACCACACGGGGGCGGATCCCTGTCCGCGGCCGGGGTCAGGCCGCGACCAGCACCCGCCGCGCGGACAGGCGCGGCGCCGGCGCGTAGCGCTCGAAGCGCCGCACCGTGGCCGGGATCAGCAAGCCGAGCGCCACTGTCGCCGCGACCGTTCCGGCGCCCACCGGGCCGCCCAGGAGCGCACCCACCACCAGCGCGGCGCCGTCGACGCACAGGCGCGCCGCCGTCAGGGGCAGCCCGCGCCGGTTCAGGCCGTGGAAGACCAGGTCGAACGGTCCCACGCCGCAGCCGGCCGTGAGGTAGGCGCCGGCGCCGGTGGCCACGACGCCGACGCCAACGGCCAGCAGCAGCCAGGCCTGGAGCGGGTTCCCCGGCGCGGGCAGCAGCCCCATGGTGGCTTGCACCACCGGGCCGACGCACAGCGGGGCGAACGTGCCCCAGCGCGGCCGGCCACCCAGCGCGACACCCGCGGCCAGCGTGACCGCCCCGGTGCCCGCGATGGCGGCCCACAGCGGCACGCCGAAGGCCCCGGACACGCCGACGTGGAAGGCGTCCCAGGCGCCCACCCCGAGGCCGGAGGACAGCATCGCCCCGACGCCCGTGCCGATCAGCAGGACGCCCGCGGCGAGCTGGCCCAGGCGCACCGAGCCGACGGCGGCCGGCCCGGGCGAGGCCCACACGGCGGCCGGGCCCCGGCCGGCGCGCGGCACGGCGGCGACGCACGCGCGCAGGAATGCACACAGCAATGACGACATGACGGAAAGAACTCCTGTGGTGGCCCGCATGGCCCGCGAATGGCGCCGAGGAAGCCCGCGTCCCGCTCGGGGACCTTGGAATCAATCGGCGCGGTGAGGTCTGTCAGGCGAGGCTATCGACGGCCTGCAGGCCCGCTGCGGCCGGAGGCGTCCGGACGGACATCTCACCGGCGGTTACACCCGTCCGGGCTCAGGCGTGGCGGCGGACCCACTCGTGCATGGCCACGCCGGAGGCCACACCGGCGTTGATGGAGCGCGTGGAGCCGAACTGCGGGATGCTCACCACCACGGCGGCGGCCTCGCGCGCCGCCTGGGACAGCCCGGGGCCCTCCTGGCCGAACAGCAGCACGCACGCGCGCGGCAGATCGGCCTGGGCGAGCGGCACGGCGCCCGGCAGGTTGTCCACGCCCACCAGCGGCAGGCCGGCGTCCTGCGCCCACGCCACCAGGTCACCGACGGTGTCGTGATGGACGACGTGCTGGTAGGTCTCGGTCATCATCGCGCCGCGCCGATTCCACTTGCGCCTGCCCACGATGCGCACGCTGGCGGCGTTGAACGCGTTGGCGTTGCGCACCACGGTGCCGATGTTGAAGTCGTGCGTCCAGTTCTCGATCGCCACGTGGAAGGGGTGCCGCCGCGTGTCCAGGTCGGCGGTGATCGCCTCCACCGTCCAGTAGCGGTAGCGGTCGGTCACGTTGCGGCGGTCACCATGGGCGAGCAGGTCCGGGTCCAGCCGGGGGTCGTCCGGCCACGGGCCCTCCCACGGGCCCACGCCGACCACCGGACCGGTGACGCCTGAGGCCTGCTCGTCGCTCATGCGGCGAGGCTAGTGCCTGCTACCCGGTTGGCCGACCCCATGCGGTGGGGATGCACCCGGAACGGCAGTAGCATCAGCCCCGGTCGCAGCCACGATGCGGCAGAGGGCCGCCTCGGACCATGAGCGAACGAGAAACGCGGTGACGCGCCTGATGGGCGACAACGAGCAGAACCCGGAGTTCGGAGCCAACAGCTGGCTCGTCGAGGAGATGTACCGCCAGTACCTCGC
>DATMKC010000425.1:0-2548 GCA_035553555.1 Egibacteraceae bacterium
GTCTCGCAGCGGTCGATCAGGTCCTGGGTCATCGCCCGTCCACCCCGGCCCGGGTCCATCATCGGTACGCGCTGCAGCGTGTCGCGACCGGTGTCAAAGATGATCGAGTCCCAGCCGGCCGCCGCGACCTGGTCGCGGAACTTGTCCAGGCACCGGCCGCGGAACCACGCGCGCGTGTCCGCCGGAGGCAGGCCGATCGCCGCCTGCACCTCCGCCTCGTCGACCATCCGCTCCATGCGGCCGGTGGCGACCAGCCGGTTGTACAGGCCCTTGTCCTGGCGCACGTCGTGGTACTGCACGTCGATGAGCTTGAGCTTGTCGTCGGACCAGTCCAGGCCGTCGCGCTCCACGTAGCGCTGGAGGATGCGGTACTTGGTCACCCAGTCCACCACGCCGTCCAGCGACATGGGGTCGTCCTCGAGCGCGGACAGGATGCGCTCCCACGTCTCGGTGACCTGCTCCCCCCACACCGGCGCGTCCGCGGTGCGGCAGTACTTCTTGGCCTGCTCCAGGTAGTGCCACTGGATCTCCAGCGGGCTGAGCGCGCGGCCGTCCTTGAGCTGCAGCGCGCGCCGGCAGGTCAGGTCGTGCGACACCGCGTGCAGCGCCTTCACCGGCGCCGCCAGCGACGGCGGGTCGGGCAGCGCGCCGTCCTCGATCATGGACAGCAGCAGGGCCGTGGAGCCCAGCTTGAGGTACGTGCACACCTCGCTCATGTTCGCGTCGCCGATGATGACGTGGAGGCGGCGGAAGCGGTCCGGGTCGGCGTGCGGCTCGTCGCGCGTGTTCACGATCGGACGCTTCAGCGTGGTCTCCAGCCCGACCTCGACCTCGAAGAAGTCGGCGCGCTGGCTGATCTGGAACGGCACGTCGTCCAGGTCGAACTCGTTGCCGATGCGCCCGGCGCCCACCAGCACCTGCCGCGTGACGAAGAACGGGGTGATCTGGCGCACGATCTCCCCGAAGGGCACCCGGCGGTCCACCAGGTAGTTCTCGTGCATGCCGTAGGCGGCGCCCTTGCCGTCGGTGTTGTTCTTGGTGATCAGGATGCGGCCCTCGCGGCCGGCGTCGCGGCTCGGCAGCAGGTCGGCGGCCTTGGCCGCGGCGATCTCCAGGATCCGCTCCCCCGCCTTGTCCCAGATCACCGCGTCGCGCGGGTTGGAGCACTCCGGCGAGCTGTACTCGGGGTGGGCGTGGTCGACGTAGAAGCGCGCCCCGTTCGGCAGGATCGAGTTCGCCAGGCCCAGGTCGTCCTCCGGCGGCTGCTCGGCCATGTGGCCTTGCGTGAACCCGCGCGCGTCCCGCAGCGGGTTCTCCTCCTCGTAGTCCCAGCGGGCCCGGTGCCGGCCGTCGGCGGCGTAGGCGTTGACCACCATGGACGAGGCCAGCACGGGGTTGAAGTCCGGGCGGCCGACGACCGTGATCCCGAACTCCGTCTCGGTGCCCAGGTACTTCGGCAGCGCCAAGAAGACTCCCTACGGTCCGACCCGGGCGGTGCGCCCTACAGGTACTGGCCGGTGTTGACGTTCTCGATGGACTTGCCGGGCTCCTTGCCGTCCCCGATGAGCGTGCGCACGTACACGATGCGCTCGCCCTTCTTGCCCGAGATGCGGGCCCAGTCGTCGGGGTTCGTGGTGTTCGGCAGGTCCTCGTTCTCCTTGAACTCGTCGCGGATCGCCTGGTAGAGGTCCTCGGCCTTGATGCCCTTCTGGCCCTCGTCCAGGTAGCGCTTGATCGCGAACTTCTTCGCGCGGGCGACCACGTTCTCGATCATGGCGCCGGAGTTGAAGTCCTTGAAGTACAGCAGCTCCTTGTCGCCGTTGGCGTAGGTGACCTCCAGGAAGCGGTTCTCGTCGGCCTCGGCGTACATGCGCTCCACGGTCTCCTCGACCAGCGCGTCGACCGCCTTCTCCTCGTCGCCGTACTCCTTGACCAGGTCGGGGTGCAGCGGCAGGTCCTCGACGATGTACTTCGCGAAGATGTCGCGGGCCGCCTCCGCGTCCGGGCGCTCGACCTTGATCTTCACGTCCAGGCGCCCGGGCCGCAGGATCGCCGGGTCGATCATGTCCTCGCGGTTGGACGCGCCGATGACGATCACGTCCTTCAAGGTCTCCACGCCGTCGATCTCGCTCAGCAGCTGCGGGACGATCGTGTTCTCCACGTCGCTGGACACGCCGGAGCCGCGCGTGCGGAAGATCGAGTCCATCTCGTCGAAGAACACGATCACGGGGAAGCCCTCTTCGACCTTCTCCCGCGCGCGCTGGAAGATCAGGCGGATCTGGCGCTCGGTCTCCCCGACGTACTTGTTCAAAAGCTCCGGGCCCTTGATGTTGAGGAAGTAGCTGCGCGCGTCGGCGCGGCCTTCCTTCTCCGCCACGCGCTTGGCCAGGCTGTTGGCCACCGCCTTGGCGATCATCGTCTTGCCGCAGCCCGGCGGGCCGTACAGCAGGATGCCCTTGGGCGGGCGCAGCTCGTGCTCGACGAACAGGTCGGCGTGCAGGAACGGCAGCTCCACGGCGTCCTGGATCGCCTCGATCTGGTCGTGCAG
>DATMKC010000426.1:0-2744 GCA_035553555.1 Egibacteraceae bacterium
CGGTGGTGATCGCCGCCTGCCGCGCGCTGTTCGCGTCGCGGGTCAGGGCGTCGATGATCTCGCCGGCGTTGTCCGTCGCGGCCTTCATGGCGCGCTGGCGGCTGGCGTGCTCGCTCGCCGCGCTCTCCAGCATCCCGGCGAACACGCGCTGCTCGACGTACTTGGGGATGAGCAGGTCCAGGATCGCTCCCGGCTCCGGCTCGAACATGAACTGCGGCGGGAAGGCGGTGCCGCCCTCCAGCTGCGCGCGGTCGACCGGCAGCAACCGCGCCGTGGAGGCGACCTGCGTCAGCGCCGAGCGGAAGTCGGTGTAGGCCATCCACACGCGGTCGATGCGCCCGGAGACGTAGTCCTCGGTGACAGCCCGGCCCACCTGCTGCGCCGCGTCGTAGCCCGGCTGGTCGCTGACACCGGTCCACACCTGGGCGGGCGCCATGCCGCGGTAGCGGAAGTACACCTCGGCCTTGCGGCCGATCGCGTACAGGCGCACCTGGCGGCCGGCCTCCTGCTCCTCCTTCACGAGGCGCTCCGCACGGCGGATGACGTTGGTGTTGTAGGCGCCGGCCAGTCCGCGGTCGGAGGTGATCACCAGCACGCCGACGGCGTTGACCTGCTCACGCGCGGCCAGCAGCGGGTGGTCGCGCAGGCTCGCCTCCGTGGCCAGGTCCCTGATGACCTGCGTCACCATCTCCGCGTACGGGCGCGCGGCCTCGACCGCGTTGCGCGCGCGCGTGATGCGGCTCGCCGCGATGAGCTCCATCGCCCGCGTGATCTTCTGCGTCGACTTGACGCTGCGGATCCGCCGGCGAAGGACGCGAAGCTCTCCCGCTCCTGCCATGTCGTGTGCTCTCCTACGGCACCGGCGGAGCGTCGGTGTCCGAGACCGGACCCATGCGCTCCTCGGTGTCGGTCCGGTCCGTCTCGGCCGGCTGGTCGGCGTCGCTGTCGGCCCCTCCATCTGGGCTCAGGCTGGGCAGGTCCTCCATCGCGTGCGGCTCGGCCACGGCCACCTGCTGGGACGGCTGGAACGTGCTCTTGAACGCCTCCACCGCCTTGTCCAGCTCGGCCATGCGCTCGTCCTCGAGCTTGCCGTCGGAGCGGATGCCCGCGAGCAGGTCCGCGTGACGGCTGCGCAGGTACTCGCGCAGCTCGGTCTCGAAGCGGCGCACGTCCGGGACCGGGATGTCGTCCACCTTGCCGTTGGTGCCGGCCCAGATGACGACCACCTGCTCCTCCACGGGCACCGGTGCGTACTGCGGCTGCTTGAGCAGCTCCACCAGGCGCTGGCCGCGGTCGATCTGCGCCTGCGAGGCCTTGTCCAGCTCAGAGCCGAACTGGGCGAACGCCTCCAGCTCGCGGAACTGGGCCAGGTCCAGGCGCAGCGTGCCGGCCACCTTCTTCATGGCCTTGATCTGCGCGGAGCCGCCCACGCGGGACACCGAGATGCCCACGTTGATGGCGGGGCGCACGCCCTGGAAGAACAGGTCGGTCTCCAGGTAGATCTGCCCGTCGGTGATCGAGATCACGTTGGTCGGGATGAACGCGGAGACGTCGCCGCCCTTGGTCTCGATGATCGGCAGCGCGGTGAGCGACCCGGCACCCAGCTCGTCGGACAGCTTCGCGGCGCGCTCCAGCAGGCGGGAGTGCAGGTAGAACACGTCGCCCGGGTAGGCCTCGCGGCCCGGCGGGCGGCGCAGCAGCAGCGAGATCTGCCGGTAGGCGTCGGCCTGCTTGGACAGGTCGTCGTACACGACCAGCCCGTGCTGGCCCTCGTACATCCAGTAGGAGCCGATCGCCGCGCCGGTGTAGGGGGCGATGTACTGGAACGGTGCCGGCGCGGACGCGGGCGCGGAGACGACCGTCGTGTACTCCATCGCGCCGGACTGCTCCAGGCGGTTCACGATCTCGGCGACCGTGGAGCCCTTCTGGCCCACGGCGACGTAGATGCACTTGACCTGCTTCTTCGGGTCGCCGGTCGCCCAGTTCTCGCGCTGGTTGATGATCGCGTCGATGGCGACGGCGGTCTTGCCGACCTGGCGGTCACCGATGATCAGCTCGCGCTGCCCGCGCCCGATCGGCGTCATCGCGTCGACGGCCTTGATGCCGGTCTGGAGCGGCTCGTGCACCGGCTGGCGGTCGACCACCGACGGGGCCTGCACCTCCAGGCCGCGGCGGCCGGCGAGCTTGGACTCGTCCAGCGGGCCCTTGCCGTCGATGGGGCGGCCCAGGGCGTCCACCACGCGGCCCAGGTAGGCGTCGCCCACGGGGACCGACAGCACCTGGCCGGTGGGCTTGACGATCTGGCCCTCTTCGACGTCGGCGTTGTCGCCCATGATCACGGCGCCGATGGTGTCCTCTTCGAGGTTCAGCGCCAGGCCGTACAGGCGCTGGCCGTCCGAGCCGACGCCCAGGTCGAGCAGCTCGTTGGCCATGACGCCGGGCAGGCCGGTGATGCGCGCGATGCCGTCACCGGTCTCGATCACGCGGCCGACCTGCTCGCGCTCGAGGCTCGCGGTGTAGCCCTCGATCTTCGAGTGCAGGACGCCGGCGATGTCCTCCGGGGAGATGCTCAGCTCAGTCATCGGTGTCGCTCCAGCTGGAGTGGATGGTCCGGGGTGTCAGGGGGGCGTCAGGGGGCGTCAGGCCCCGGTGAGGCGGGCCTTCAGTTCGGTGAGGCGTCGGGACACGCTGCCGTCGATCACGGTGTCGCCGATGCGGACCGACAGGCCGCCGACGACCTCCGG
>DATMKC010000427.1:0-2797 GCA_035553555.1 Egibacteraceae bacterium
GGCCCCGCCCGTGCGCCCTGGCGGCCAGCGCGCACGGGCGGGGCCTGGGCGTGGTCGTCGACATCGTGCCCAACCACGTCGGCGTGCATCACACCAACGCCATGTGGGACGGGCTGCTCGCCCGCGGCCCGGCGGGCGACGAGGCGCGCTGCTTCGACGTCAACTGGGACTCCGCGCTGCCCGGCTCCGCGCAGAAGGTGATCCTGCCGGTGCTGGGCGAGCAGTACGGCGAGGTGCTGCACAGCGGCGAGCTGGAGGTCCTGCGGGACTCCGGCTCGGACCCTGGGCGCGGCTGGCGCCTGCGCTACCACGAGCACGACTTCCCGCTGTCGGAGGAGTCCTGCCAGGCGCTGGAGCGCTCCGGCGGCGGCGAGGCGCTGCGCGGCGAGCCGGGCGTGCCGGACACGTGGCAGCGCCTGCACGCGCTGCTGGAGCGCCAGCACTACCGCCTGGTGCACTGGCGCGTCGGCCATCGCGTCATCAACTACCGGCGCTTCTTCGCCGTCGACACGCTGGCCGCGGTGCGCGTGGAGGACGAGGTGGTGTTCGACCGCGTCCACGGCAAGATCCTCCAGCTCGTCGGCGACGGCGTGGTGGACGGCCTGCGCGTCGACCACCCGGACGGCCTGCGCGATCCCGGGCGCTACCTGGAGCGCCTGCGCGAGCGCGCCGGCGGCGTGTGGATCGTGGTGGAGAAGATCCTGCAGCACGCCGAGGCGCTGCGGGACTGGCCCGTGGAGGGCACGACCGGCTACGAGTTCTGCAACGACGTGCTGGGCCTGTTCGTGGACCCGGAGGGGGAGGCGCCGCTGAGCGAGCTCGACCGGGAGCTGGGCGGGCGCCCGGACGAGCTGGGCCGCGTCGAGCGGGAGTGCAAGCGGCAGATCCTGGCCGAGGACCTCGCCTCGGAGCATCAGCGGCTCACGGGGATGCTGTGGCGGCTGGCGCAGGAGCACCCCACCGTGCGCGACCTCGACGACCGCCACGTCGCGGAGGCGATCGCTGGGGCCATCGCCCATATGGAGGTCTACCGCGCCTACATCGATCCCCAGACGGGCCGCGCGACGCCGGAGGACGTCGAGCGCGTGGAGGGCGCCGTCGAGCGCGCCCGTGCGGCGGCGCGCGGCGGCGGGCAGGCGCGCCGCGGGCAGGCGGGCCCTCCCGACGAGGTGTTCGACCTGGTCGCGGCGGCGGCCTCGGGGCGGCTGGGCACCACGGTGGCGCACCTGGACTTCGCCGCGCGCTTCGCGCAGCTGTCCAGCGCCGTCATGGCCAAGGGCGTGGAGGACACCGCCTTCTACCGCTACCAGCGCCTGCTGGCGCTGAACGAGGTGGGCGGGCACCCGGGGCGGTTCGGCACCGACGCGGCGGCATTCCACCGCGCGAACGCCCAGCGGCAGGCGTGCCACCCCGCCGGGATGCTGACCACCGCCACGCACGACACGAAGCGCGGCGAGGACGCGCGCCTGCGCGTGGCGGCGCTGAGCGAGCGTCCGGCGGAGTGGGCGGCGCTGGCGCGGCGCTGGGCGCCCGGCGCGCCGGACGGGCATGCCGCGTCCCTGGCGCTGCAGACGCTGGTGGCGGTGTGGCCGCTGGCCGGCGGGCCGCCGGACGAGGAGGTGCGCCGCCGCGTGCACGCCTACCTGGTGAAGGCGCTGCGGGAAGCGCGGCTGCGCACGGACTGGGCCGAGCCCGACGAGGGCTACGAGCTCGGCGTGGCCGAGTGGCTGGACGGCCTGCTGGGCGACGACGGTTTCGTGGGTGAGTTCGGCGGCTTCGTGGGGGGCGTGCAGGAGATCGCGATGACGGCCGGCGTGGCGCAGACGCTGCTGCGCCTGACCTCGCCCGGCGTGCCGGACACCTACCAGGGCTGCGAGCTGTGGGAGGACGCCCTGGTGGACCCCGACAACCGCCGCGCCGTGGACTTCGGCGCGCGGGAGCGGCTGCTGGCGGAGCTGGGCGCGCGGCCGGACGCGGCGGCGCTGTGGGCGGCGCGGCGCGACGGCCGCGTGAAGCTGTGGGTGCTGCGCCGGGCGCTGCAGGTGCGCAACACCCGCCCGGCCTGCTTCGGCCCGGACGCGGGCTACGAGCCGCTGCGCGCCGAGGGCGCCATGGCGGATCACGTCGTGGCCTTCGCCCGCACCTCGCCGGACGGGGAGCGGGTGATCACCGTGGCCCCCCGCCTGCCCGGGCGCGTCCTCGCCCAGGGCTGGGGCGACACCACGCTCGACCTCGGCGGGACCGGCTACGTCGACGCACTCACCGGACGGCCCGCGACCGACCGGCTGGCCGACCTCACCGCGACGCTCCCCGTCGCGCTGCTCACCCGGTAGCGGGGAGTCCTCCGGCGGGATACCGCCGCCCCACTCCCCGTTGCGAAGGGGAGACGGGTCAGGCCTCGGCGGAGCCGCCCAGCAGGGGGGAGCGGTCGAAGATGAGCCGCAGGGGCGGGCGGTGGGCGTGGGCGAGCTCGCGCTCCTCGCGCACCGCGCGCTCGTAGGTCCGCAGCGTCTGCGCCGCGATGGACTCCCAGGAGAAGCGGCGCTCGAGCTGGTCGTGGGCGGCGACCGCCATGCGCCGCGCGCGGCGGCGGTCGGTGAGCACCGTCGCGATCGCCTCGCGCAGCGCCGCGGTGTCCCGCGGTGGCACCTTGAGGCCGGTGGCGCCGTGCTCGACCAGCTCGCCGAGGCCGCCGGTGTCCGCCACGACCAGCGGCGTCCCGGCGGCCTCGGCGAGCTGGTCGAGCACGGCGCCACCGGCCTCAAGGTGCCACCGCGGGACACCGCGGCGCTGCGCG
>DATMKC010000428.1:0-3091 GCA_035553555.1 Egibacteraceae bacterium
CCCCACAACAGCAGGAAGTCGTCCTCCTCGATGCCGGGGATGACGCCCTTGACCACCTTGTCGACCTTCTGCGGCGCCTCGGTCGGCAGGCCGAACGGCGCGACGTCCAGCAGCTTGCGCAGGCTGGCGTCCTGGTCGTAGGTGGCCGGGTTGATGCGGCCGATCGCGGTCATCTGGCCCAGCCAGAAGTCGCGCTGCTTCTCGCTGGCGCACACGAAGAAGTCGCCGCGCTCCAACTGATCGTTGAGGATCTTGGTGTCGCTGCGCGCGGTGGCGAAGCGCTCGATCGGCGCCTCCTCCTTGCGCAGCTCCAGGCCCTCCAGGTGGAACGGGTCGTAGATGTCGACCAGGACGGGCACGTCCGAGGCGGCGATCTGCGGGTAGAAGAACATGATGAAGCCCTGGAAGATCACCACGTCGGTGTCGGGCAGCAGGGCGTCGATGCGCTCGGAGTTGACCTGCACCACGTCGAAGTCCGGGTGGTCCAGCTCCGGCGGGGTGGTGGTGCCCAGGGTCACGCGGTGGGTCTTGCTGAGGAGCTTCGCCATCTCCCAGCAGCGGATCGCCGGGCCGGCCATCTTCTTGCCCAGGCGGTCGGCGGTGAGGATGAGGATGTGGCCCTTGGGCTTGGCGTGCTCGTGCAGGTTCCAGGCGTCCAGCACGTAGGCGAACACCTGCATGAAGTCCGGGTCCGGCACGTTGGGCAGCAGCGCCTCCTCGAACAGGCGCATGATCTCGCGGTCGTCGCGCTTGCGCCGGCTCTGGATGGCGTAGCGCTTCGCGCCGAGCTGGCCCAGCGCCAGGCCCCAGTCGCGGATCGCCGCCAGGTGGGCGCCCGTGAGCGGCGACACCTCGGCGCTGCGGATCGGGTCGACGTCCTCGCGGATGCGGTAGTCGGGGAGCTCGGTCTCCTCGTCGGCCAGGCCACGCAGCAGCGCCAGCACCAGCGTGCCGGGCAGCACCCGGGCGAGCATGTCGTCGGAGTAGTTCTTGAACACGCTGGCCAGCGCGTTGCGCTCCAGCAGGTAGCGCTCGCGCGGGTAGCCGAAGCGCTCGATGGTGCCGTGATGGCGGTGGTAGACCTTGGAGCGCGGCACGTAGAGCACGTCGTGGCCCAGCACCCACAGGCGCCAGCCGAAGTCGACGTCCTCGAAGAACGCGAAGTAGCTCTCGTCGAACGCGCCGGTGGCCAGGAAGACGTCGCGGCGCACGATCATCGCGCCGCCGGAGGCGAACAGCGTCGGGCGGTTGCCCTCGTCCTCAGACTCTCCAGCTGGGGAGTCCAGGTCCTTGTTGCCCTTGGCGAAGCCGTGGCCGTAGAAGGCCATCTGCCCACCGGCGTAGTCGATGGTGCGGCGGTCGTCGCGCAGGATCTTGCTGGCGACGCAGGCGACGCGGTCCTCCATCTCCAGGACCTGCACGGCCTCGATCAGCCAGCGCGAGTCGGCCTCCGCGTCGTTGTTGAGCAGCGCCAGGTACTTGCCGCCGGCCAGCTGCGCGCCCTGGTTCACCGCCGGGCTGAAGCCGGTGTTGGTGTCGTTGACGACGACCCGCGCCTCGGGGAACGCCTCGCGCACGTACTCCACGGAGCCGTCCGAGGAGTTGTTGTCGATGAAGACGATCTCGATGCGGTCCTGCGGGTACTCCTGCGCGCGCAGCGAGCCCAGGCAGCGCTCCAGGTAGTCCTTGCCGTTGTAGTTGATGAGGACCACCGACACGGTGGGCCAGTGCCGCTCCGGAAGGCGGGCGGGCGGCGCGGCGGCGGGATCTGCGGGCATGGGTGTCGCTCCTGGCGGAGGCCGGGGTCGGTGATCAGTAGGTGTCTACCACAGCCGCAGGTTCCATCCGGGTGACCTTCAGTCCATGGGTGGTTGGGTGCGCTTTCAGAGCGATGGCTCTGAAACCGCACCCGCGTGGGGCGAAAAGCTGTGGACCGCTACGATCCCGTGCATGGATCAGCCCAGTTCCGGCGCTCTGCTCAGCGCCGTCGTCCCCGTCTTCAACGAGGTCGACTGCCTGCCCGCGTTCCACGCCGAGCTGGTGGAAGCGCTTGACGCCCTGGGCCGCCCGGCGGAGATCCTCTACGTCGACGACGGCTCCAGCGACGGCTCGCGCGACCTGCTGGAGCGCCTCTGCGCGCAGCGGCCCGACCTGGTGCGCGTCCTGGTGCTGCGGCGCAACTTCGGCAAGTCCGGCGCGCTGGCCGCCGGGTTCGACCACGCCCGCGGCGAGCTGATCGTGATGATGGACGCCGACGGCCAGGACGTGCCGGCGGAGCTGCCCAAGCTGCTGCGGCTGATGGAGCAGGACGGCTACGACCTGGTCGGCGGGTGGCGGCGCGAGCGCATCGACCGCTTCGTCAAGCGCGTCACGTCGCGCTGGTACAACGCCGCGACGCGCTCCATGACCGGGCTCGAGATCAACGACTTCAACACGGGCTTCAAGCTGCTGCGCGCGGAGGTGGCCGCGGAGCTCCCGCTGTACGGGGAGTTCCACCGCTTCGTGCCGGTGCTGGCCCACGACCTCGGCTTCAAGGTCGGCGAGGTGGCGGTGCGCCACCGGCCGCGCCAGGCGGGCAAGAGCAAGTACCTGTCGCTGACCCGCTTCCCCAAGACGATGCTGGACCTGCTGACCGTGCTGTTCCTGACGCGCTTCGCCGACCGCCCGCTGTACCTGTTCGGCGGCGTCGGGGCGGGGCTGCTCGGCCTCGGCTCGCTGGCGCTGGTGTACCTGGCGGGGCTCAAGCTCTTCACGGGCGCCGGCATCGGCGCGCGGCCGCTGCTGCAGTTCGGCGTGCTGGCCGTGCTGATCGGCGTGCAGCTCATCGGCACGGGGTTCATCGGCGACGTGCTGCGCCACTCGTTCGCGCGCGACCGCAAGCCCTACCGCGTGCGCCACGTCCTCGGCGCGGGCGCCAGCGCGGGCGGCGGCCCCGGCCAGGACGAGACCGAGCCGCCCGCGCGCGCGGCTGGCTAGCGCACCGTGCGCGTCCTGGCCCTCACGCACGTCTTCCCGCGGGCGGCGGACGACCCGTCGGCGCCGTTCCTGCTCACGTGGGCGCGGGCGCTGCGCGACGCCGGCGTCGACGTCG
>DATMKC010000429.1:0-4344 GCA_035553555.1 Egibacteraceae bacterium
GGATGCGGGAGGCCATGCGGCGCTGGCGGTCGACGGGGACCAGTTCGTCCTCGGTGGTGACGATGGCCACGGTGGGCGCGGTGATCCGCCCGACGAAGCCCGTGCCGTCGTAGCGGCCGAGCTCCCTCCCGGCTTCGGCGATGTCCTCGGCCGTGCCGCGGGCCAGCTCGCCCAGGAACCAGGGGATCAGCGCCACGATCTCCGGCGGGGTGTCGTCCTTCAGCAGCGTGGTGATGCGCATCGGCAGCCTGCCGAGCGCCTGCGCCCGCACCAGGCGCTCGACGGTGTGGCGGGGGAGCAGCCGCAGGATGAGCTGGAGCGCGCCCATGGTCCGCCACAGCGCACGATCCCTCGCGGTCTGGCTGAACGTGTCGCTGGTGGCGCACAGCACCACGCCGCGCACCAACTCCGCGTGGCGCACGGCCAGGAGCTGCGCGATCGGGCCGCCCATGGAGTAGCCGACCGCCACCACCGGCCCGGTTCCCAGATGGCGGACCAGGGCCGCGGCGTCGTCGGCGGCGTCGGCCAGGCGGAACGGCTTGGATGGCCGGATGCCGTGCCCGTGGCCGCGGTGGTCCAGGGCGATCACCCGCCCGAGCGCCGACAGCGGCTCGTAGCTGGGGAACCAGTTGAGGTCTGAGGGAAACATCCAGCCGTGCAACAGCAGGATGGTGGGCGCGCCCCCCGGTGCGTGCTCGGTGGGGCCGGTGTCCCTGACGAACAGCTCGCCCCTGCCCGGGACGGCCACGAGGCGCCCTTCGGGCAGGCCCGGCGGTGGTACGGGTGGGGCGGCGTCGGGCAGCTCGGGCCGGCTCCGGGCGGCGGCCCACGCGACCGCCGCGGCACCCAGGCCGGCTCCACCCAGGACGAGGCGCGTGGCTCTGCTCATGCCGCGCACCTTACCGCCGACAGGCCTGTGGAAAGCTCTCCCAAGCTCTCCTCGGGGGGCTTGCGTGATTGTGCGCCGCCGCGTTATAGTGCATTCGTGAAATCGGGCTGAGCCTCGTTCGCCCTCGCTCGCTTTTCCGGCGGAGGCAGACCGCCGCGAGCAGGACGAGACGCCGCTCGGCAAGCACAGCCCGGCAAACCCACCGCGCGACGGCGTTCCCGCCGCGCGCGCGGGCTGCGCGGGCAGAGGACACGACGTGTACCGGAGGAAGAGATGAAGGCGCTCGTAGGAGCCTGGGACAGCCGGCCGCAGCATGTGCTGGCGGAACTCGCCGCGCTGCGTGGACGGATCAAGCAGCTCGAGCAGGAGCTGGCCCGGACCCGCGAGGAGAACGCCGCCCTGCGGTCCGAGCGCGAGGACGGCATGGACATCGAGATCGCCCTGACGCCGGCCTCCGCCTCGCGCTAGGACACGGCGCAGCACCAGCGAAGCCGCCCGGCCGGGCGGCTTCCGCGTTTCCGGGAGGCGTCCGCCGCCCGGGCGCGCCAGGGTGCTTTGTCCGCCCGGCACCCCCCGATACACTCGCCGCGCGGCCCTTCCCCGTCCGCCGGCGCTGATCGCCGGCGGCCCGGCCGCTCGTGAGGCCACGAGCCCGACCCCGCCGCCGAGGTGGGCCGGAGATCAGACTGGAAGGCACGCGCCGGGTGTTCCTCAAATCGCTCACGCTCCGCGGCTTCAAGTCTTTCGCCGACAAGACGACGCTGGAGTTCGAACCCGGCATCACGGTGATCGTGGGTCCCAACGGCTCCGGCAAGTCCAACATCGTGGACGCCTTCGCCTGGGTCTTCGGCACGCACAGCGCCAAGAGCCTGCGCGGCGGGACGATGGCCGACGTCATCTTCGCCGGCGCGCCCGGCAAGCCGGCGCTGGGCCGGGCCTCCGTCGAGCTGACCATCGACAACTCCGCCGGGCAGCTGCCGATCGAGTTCAGCGAGGTCACGATCTCGCGGTCGATGTTCTCCTCCGGCGAGAACGAGTACCGAATCAACAACGTGGCCTGCCGGCTGCTGGACGTGCAGGAGCTGCTCAGCGACACCGGCCTGGGCCGCGAGAACCACACGATCGTCGGGCAGGGCCAGCTCGACGCCGTGCTCAACGCCAAGCCGGAGGAGCGCCGGGCCTTCATCGAGGAGGCCGCGGGCATCCTCAAGCACCGCCGCCGCAAGGAGCGGGCACTGCGCAAGCTGTCGCAGATGGAGCAGCACCTGGAGCGCCTGAACGACGTCCTGCGCGAGCTGCGGCGCAACCTGCGTCCTCTGGAGCGCCAGGCCGAGGCGGCGGCCAAGCACGCGCAGCTGCAGGAGCAGCTCAAGGCCGTGCGCGTGGACCGCGCGCTGCGCGAGCTCGCGGTGCTCGACGCGCGCTGGACCACCGAGTCCGGCGAGCAGACCCGCTCCGACGAGCGCCTCGCCGTGCTGGAGGGCGACCTGGCGACCGGGCGCAGCCGCGAGAGCGAGCTCGACCAGGCGCTGGGCGCGCTCGCGCCCGCCGTGCGGGAGGCGGGGCAGACCCACTTCCGCCTGGCCAACCTGGTGGAGCGCTACCGCGGCCTGTCCGGGCGCATCGAGGAGCGCCGCGCCGGACTGCTCGAGGCGGTCGAAGAGCCGGTCGCCGGACGCGACCCGGAGGAGCTGCGCGCCCGCGCGCGCGGCGAGCGCGGTGCGCTGGAAGAGCTGGAAGCGGAGCGCTCCGGGGCCCACAGCGCGCTGGAGCAGGCCGAGGAGGCGCGCCGCGAGGCGGAGCGCGCCCGCCGGGCCCACGAGCAGGCGGCCGCGGCCGAGGCGCGGCGCCGCGCCGAGGTGCGCGAGCACCGCCTGCGCTGGGAGGGCGAGGTCTCCGCGCTGCGCAGCTCGCTGGCGCAGGCGTCCGGGGAGGAGGGGCGGCTGGCGTCCCAGGTGTCCGGTGTCGAGTCCCGCAAGGCGGAGCTGGAGCGCGACGTCGAGACGGTGACCCGCGAGATCCAGCGCCTGGACTCCGACGCCGCGGTGCTCGCCGAGCAGCTTGGCGCGTCCGAGCAGGTGCTGGAGCGCCGTCACGAGCAGCAGAAGGCCGCCGCGCTGCGCGAGCGGGAGCTGGAGCGCCAGCGCGCCTCGCTGGAGGCCCGGGCCGACGCGCTGCGCGCCGCCTCGCAGGAGGCCACCGAGGGCTCCGCCGCGCTGCTCGCGGGCGCCGAGCGCGGCGAGGTGTCCGGCGTCGTCGGCGCGCTCGCGGACCAGGTGTCCGTGGCCGAGCCGTCGCTGGCCAAGGCCGTCGCCGCGGCGCTGGGCCCGCTGGGCGACGCGCTGGTGGTGCGCGACCGCCGCAGCGCGCGCGACGCGGTCGGCTTCGTGCGCTCGCGCCAGTCCGGCCGCGTGCTCCTGCTCGTCGGCGACGGGGCGCAGCCTCCCGCCGAGGACGCCGAGGCGGTCGCGGAGCTGGCGATGCTCGGCGCGCGCCCGGTCGCCGACGTGCTGCGCGCCGAGCCGTCCCTGCACGCCGCGCTGCGCCAGGCGCTGGCCGGCGTCTACGTGGTCGACGCGACGGACGACGGCTGGGGCGCTGTCTGCAAGGTCGCGGAGCGCTATCCCGCGCTGGTGTTCGTGTCCGCCGACGGCGACGTCGCGGGCCCGCGCGGGTACGCCGGGGGCTCGGCGACCGCCAACAGCGCCGTGCTGTCCAAGGCCGCGGCCGAGCAGGCCGAGGCGAAGCTGGCGGAGGTCTCCGACGAGCTGCTGCGGGCGCACCGCCAGCTCGCCGACGCGGACCGCGAGCTGGAGGCCGCCAAGCGCGAGTACGACGCGGCCGTCGCCGCCATGCAGGAGTCCGACGGGCAGGTCACCGCCGCCGCCGAGCGCCTCAAGCGCCTGCGCAAGGAGCTGGAGACCTGCGAGCGCGAGCTGGGCGTGCTGCACGGCCAGCAGGAGGACCTGTCGCGCGAGATGGGCCGCCAGCGCGAGCGCCTGGCGGACCTGGAGTCACGGGGCGTGGACGCCCTGCCGGAGCCGGAGCCCGACGGGCCGGACCTGGAGGCCGAACGCCTGGACGACCTGCTCGCCGAGGCGCGTGAGCGCGAGGTGCAGGCGCGCCTGGAGGTGTCCGCCGTCGAGCAGCGCGCCGGCGAGGTGGCGCGCCGCATCGACGCCTACGAACGCGAGGCCGCCGAGGTGGAACACCAGCTCGTGGAGCGCGAGCGGCGGCGGGTGGCCCGACTGGCGGCCATCGAGCGCTGCGGCGAGCTGCTCGTGCTCGCCGGCCTGGCGCTGGCGCGCAGCGAGCAGTCGCTGGCCCTGGCCGAGTCCGAGCGCGACCGGCTGGAGGAGGCGCGTGCCGCCCAGCAGCGCGAGCTCGGCGTGGTGCGCGCGCGGATCCGCGAGCTGGAGGAGGAGCTCGGCGTGCTGCGCGAGGCACGCCACGCC
>DATMKC010000430.1:0-2598 GCA_035553555.1 Egibacteraceae bacterium
CGGCCTCGACGCTCGCCCGCCACGCCTTGGCCATCCTGCTGCTCGCCGGCGCGGCTGGCGCGGCAGGCGCCCTGGCCCTGCGCCGCTCCGTTTCCCTGCCGGCGCCGGCAGCGCAGCGTACGCCGCGACGGCGGCGACGGCTGCCGCCAGCACGACGCGGCGGAGGGCGGCCCCGGAAGCCAGCGCCACGGGCGAGCATGCCCCTCGTGCACTTCAAGGGCTCCCCCGCGACAGTGCGGAAGGTGCCGCTTTCGCGGCGCCGAACTGCCGAGCCGACGGCGCCTTCGCGGGCGGCCTGACGCATGGCGGCCGAGCGCCGCTGGCAGATTGCTTGCCTCCGGGACCTGACCCCATGGATGTCCGGCGCGCACCTTGGCGCTGCCGCCTCCACGGGCACCCCGTTGCGACAAGACCGCGCGACGAGGGGCACCGCCGGCCGCCGCCGCGGCGACTGGATGCCGAGGCCCGTGCCGCCAAGGCCACCGCGTCGCGTCAATGGGCCGGCGGCGGGCACCGCGCGGGCAGGGCGTGCCGCCGAGTGCCTATAGGTCCGCCGCCTCGCGGCCTTCGGCCGCTCAGCGGGACCTGATGGTCTCGACGTTCCGACGCGTCATGCTTGGCGCATGCCGCGTCGTCCCACGTCGCCCGTCGGCGGCGCTGTGGCGCGCCGTGGGCGTGTCGCCGAGACCGATAGGCCCGCCGGTTCGCGCTTCGCGCTCACCGGAACCTGATGGTCTCGGCGCTCCGACGCGTCATGCTTGGCGCATGCCGCGTCGTCCCACGTCGCCCGTCGGCGGGGCTGTGGCGCATCGTGGGCGTGTCGCCGAGACCGATAGGCCCGCCGGTTCGCGCTTCGCGCTCACCGGAACCTGATGGTCTCGACGCTCCGACGCGTCATGCTTGGCGCATGCCGCGTCGTCCCACGTCGCCCGTCGGCGGCGCTGTGGCGCATCGTGGGCGTGTCGCCGAGACCGATAGGCCCGCCGGTTCGCGCTTCGCGCTCACCGGAACCTGATGGTCTCCGCGTTCTGCAACGCCCGAGCCTCGATCTCGAACTTCTGCTGGATGCTTGCAGCAAGGTCGAGGCACTTGCTGGCCTCGCCGTGGCCGCACAAGACAAGGCTCGGCTTCGGCTCCATGTTCTGGATGAAGTTCATGAGCTGCCGGCGGTCGCAGTGGCCGGAGAATCCGTCGATGGTGACGAGCTCCATCTCCACGCGGATGCTGCGCGTCGTCCCCGTCTCCTGCACCGGCATCTCCCGGTAGCCCCGCTGGAGCTTCCGGCCCAGGCTGCCTTCCGCGTTGAACCCCACGAAGCAGAGCGTGTTCTTCGGGTCGTCCGCCCAGTGCTTCATGTACTCGATGACGGGGCCGCCGGTGAGCATGCCGCTTGTGGCGAGCACGATGCAGGGCTCGCTGGACGCGCAGACCTTCTGGCGCGTCTCGTGGCTGTCGATGCGCTTGAAGATGGGTGACAGCAGCGGGTTCTCGTTCTGCTGGAAGACCTTCTGCTTCAGCTGGTCGTCCAGGTACTCCGGGTAGCAGGTGTGGATGGCGGTGGCTTCCCAGATCATCCCGTCCAGGTACACCGGCACGCGCGGCACCTGCCCGGTGCGCATGAGCTCCTCCAGCACCAGCATCACCTCCTGGCTGCGGCCGACGGCGAACACGGGGAAGACGACCTTGCCGCCGCGGTCGAGGGTCCGCTTGACGGCGTCCCGCGTCTGCTCCGCCGCCTCGATGCGCGACGGCTGCGCGTTGTCCTTGCCGCCGTACGTGCTCTCG
Organism: Egibacteraceae bacterium; assembly: GCA_035553555.1. Taxonomy (GTDB): domain Bacteria; phylum Actinomycetota; class Nitriliruptoria; order Euzebyales; family Egibacteraceae; genus DATMKC01. Next base: position 1,786 of record DATMKC010000430.1, read on the forward strand.
ACGACCACGGCGTCGAGGCGCGGGAACTTGTTGTGGGCCGGGTTGAACAGCCAGCTGCGCTCGTACTTGATGTCGCCCGAGAACGCCACGTTGTACAGCCCCTCCCCGACGTGGAAGTGGCAGACGCTGGAGCCCAGGATGTGGCCGGCGTCATGGAACGTGAGGCGCACGTCGGGGGCGATGTCCGTCGTCTCGCCCCAGTCGACGGCGATGGTGTTGCGGAGGGCCGCGCGCACGTGCTCCGCGTCGTACGGCTTGCGGGCGCCCTGCGCCTCCGCGACGCGGATGTAGTCCATCGTGAGGAGGGCCATGATGTCGCGCGTGGGCGGCGTGCAGTACACGGGGCCGTCGTAGCCGTACTTGAACAGCAGCGGCACGAGGCCGCAATGGTCCAGGTGGCCGTGCGTGAGCACCACGGCGTCGAGGCTCGTGAACGGCTGCACCTCGCCGAGGTGGAACATCGGGGTGGCGGGGTCGTTCTCCTCGAACTTGACGCCGCAGTCGATCATGACCTTCGAGTCCTGGGTCTGGAGCATGCTGCAGGAGCGGCCGACCTCGCGCCAAGCGCCGAGCGCCGTCATGCGCACCCACTTGTCGCCCTCGCTGACGCTGCGGTGCATGCGCCGCCCGACGCGGCGGAGGAACTTCCGGCGCTCGTCCGCGATGCTCTGCAGGTACGTCCGCACTTCGCGCACCGTTCGGCTCGGGATGGGCGGCGTGCGCACGACCTTCGGGTTCCAGCCGACCTCGGCGCGGATGCGGTTCAGCGTGACCCCCTGCTGGCCGATCGCCATGCCGGGCCGCTGCGCCTCC
>DATMKC010000431.1:0-9077 GCA_035553555.1 Egibacteraceae bacterium
GATCGCGCAGCGCCGACGCGAGCCGCTCAAGGTTGTCACGGCGTGCGCTGGGGGTCACGTCGACATCGAGCGTCGGCACCGGCGAGCCCTGCAGGTAGGCGCCATAGCCGCCGATGACGACGAACTGCACCTCGTGCTCCAGCAGCACGCGGAGGATCTCGACGGGACGGAAGGGCCGCTCAGCCACGCGGCGTCGTCCGTGCCTGCTCGCCGACACGCAACAGCTCTTCCAAAGCCGCCGCGCGCTGCATGGTCGTGAGACTCAAGTGGTAGTCGATCATGCGCTCCTCCGACTCGTCGCGAGGCAGCAACTGTGGCACGAAGTCGAAGCCGCATGCCCGGACGGCGCGCACGACGCTGTGGAAAGACGGCTCCGCCTTCCCTGACTCCCACCGCGCGATCGCTGACTGCGTGGAGCCGAGCCGCTCCGCGAGCTGTGTCTGCGTCAGCCGGCCACGCCGCCGCGCCTGCCTGATGAGCAATCCTCCGCGCATACTCATAGCATAAGAGCTATATAGCTGTTCTGCTATGCATATTTCTAGTAGCCGAGGCGGGCGAGGGCCTTCGCGTCGCGCTGCCACTCCTTCATGAGCTTCACGCGCAGCTCCAGGTACACGCGCGCGCCGAGCAGCAGCTCCAGCTCGGCGCGGGCACGCGCGCCGATGGACTTGAGCACTTCGCCGCCCTTGCCGATGACGATGCCCTTCTGGCTGTCGCGCTCCACGTAGAGGTTGGCGTGCACCACGCGGACGTCCTCGCGCTCCCCCGGCAGGATCTCCTCGACCAGCACGGCGATGGAGTGGGGCACCTCCTCGCGCATGATCGTGATGGCCTTCTCGCGGATGATCTCGGCCAGCGCCAGCTCGACCGGCTGGTCGCTGACCTGCCCCTCCGGGAAGTACGGCGGCCCCTCCGGCATCCGGGCGACGATGAGGCCGGCGAGCAGCTCCACGCCATCGCGGCCGGCCGCCGAGATCGGCACGATCTCGTCCCAGTCCCCCAGCTCGGCAACGCGCGTGAGCTGCGGCAGGAGCTTGGGCTTGGCGACCAGGTCCACCTTGTTGAGCACCGCGAGCTTGGGCGCCTTGACGTCGGCGAGCAGCGAGGCCACGAACTCGTCGCCCCGGCCGATGGCCTGCGAGGCGTCCACCATGAACACCACGCAGTCCACCCCGGACAGGGCCTCCCGCGCGGTGTCGTTCATGCGGTTGCCGAGCATCGTGCGCGGCTTGTGCAGCCCGGGCGTGTCCACGAACACCACCTGCGCGGGCTCGCCATCGCGCTGCGCATGGAGGATCCCGCGGATGGCGTGGCGCGTGGTGCCGGGCACCGGCGTGGTGATCGCCACCTTCTGCCCCACCACGGCGTTGAGCAGGGTCGACTTGCCCACGTTGGGGCGGCCGACGATGGAGCAGAAACCCGAGCGCATGGCGCGAAGGCTACCCGCGCGCCGTCAGGCCAGCGCATCCCACAGCAGCTTGCTGCCCGACACGACCAGCACCGCGAGCACGAGGCGCTCGAACAGCGCCTGAGGGAGGCGGTCGGCGACGCGCGTGCCGACCGCCATCACCGCGGCCACCACGGCGGTCGCCAACCCGGCGCGCAGGAGCAGCGCAGGAGTGAACAGTCCGACACCGGCCAGCGTGGCGGTCTGCGCCATGCCGGACACGCCGAACAGTGCGCTGACGGCCACCACGAACTGCTCGCGCGGAAGCCGCTGGGCATGCACGTAGGTGCTGACCACCGGGCCGGAGATGCCCGTGGCGCCCTGCAGCCCACCGGCGAAGAGCCCCAGCGGCAGCGCGAGCCGGCGTGCGGTGCGGTCGGCCAGCCGCACATCGGGATCACGCCAGAGGCGCACCACGTAGCCCAGCACCGCGACGGCGAGGACCAGGGCGAGCGCGCGCTCGTTCACGCGTTCCAGCAGCGCCGCCCCGGCGATGCCGCCGGCCACGCTCGCGGCGAGCAGCCGCCAGAGGTTCGGCACCATGCCCAGCGCGGCCCGGTAGCGCCATGTCATCCAGGCGTTGGCGAGCAGCGTGGGCGGCGCCATGACGACGACCGCTTCGCGCACACCCACGACCTGCGCCAGGACGGGGATGGTGAGCAGCGGCAGCCCCAGACCGGTGACGCTCTTGACCAGCGCGCCCGCGACGACCGCCAGCGCCACCAGCGCCAGCTCCACGCCGGCTCAGCCCCGCGCGCCGGGGCCGGCGCCCTTCGCCAGGCGCGCCGGGCCGAACCCGTGCGGCAGCAGGTCGCGCGACAGCACGTACCGCGCGGACGCCCGGTCGCTGCCCGCCGCCAGGATCTCCAGGTCGGGCGCGAACTCGTACAGCACCTGCCGGCACACCCCGCAAGGGGTGCACGGGCCCGGCCCGTCGCCGGCCACTGCCAGGGCGGCGAACTCCGTGGCGCCCGCGACGACGGCCGCCGGCAGCGCGGCACGCTCGGCGCAGATCGTGGGCGAGTAGGCGGCGTTCTCGATGTTGGCGCCAACGAACACGCGGCCGTCCGCGGCCAGCAGCGCGCAGCCGACGCGGAAGCCGGAGTACGGCGCGTAGGCGAGCTCCTGGGCGGCGTAGGCCTGCTCCAGCAGCGCGTCCCAGTCGACGCCCGTCACCGCGCGTCCTGTCCCACGGCGGGAGGGTCGGGCACCGGCATCCTGCGGACCAGCACCTTGCTGATGCGCCGGCCCTTCACGCGCTCGGCCACGAGCCGCACGGAGTCGACGTCGACGCGCTCGCCCGGGGACGGCACGTGCCCGAGCATGCCGAACAGCAGCCCGCCCACCGTGTCCCAGCCCTCGCTGGGCAGCTCGCTGTCGACCAGCTTGGACAGGTCGTCGACTGGCAGCCGCGCGTCCACCACCCACGCGTTCTCGTCCAGCGCCTCGACCAGGATCTCCTCGGTGTCGTACTCGTCGACGATCTCGCCGACGATCTCCTCCAGGATGTCCTCGATGGTGACCAGGCCCGCCGTGGCGCCGTACTCGTCCACCACGATCGCCATGTGCACCTTCTCCGCCTGCAGCTCCCGCAGCAGCGCGTCCACCGGCTTGAGCTCGGGCACGAAGTGCGCCGAGCGCAGCAGGTCCTGCCACGGCCCGGTCTCGCTGGCGGTGGCGTGCAGGCGGCGCAGCACGTCCTTGGCGTAGACCAGCCCGACGATGTGGTCGCGGTCGCCGTGGTAGACGGGCAAGCGCGAGTGGCCACTGGCGAGCATGGACTCCAGCACGTCGCTGAGCGAGTCGGCGTCGGAGACCGTCGCCATGTCGGGCCGGGGCACCATGATCTCGCGCACCACCGTGTCGCCGAGCTCGAAGATCGAGTGGATCATCTCGCGCTCGGACTCCTCGATGATCTCGGTGTCCTCCGCGACGTCGATCATCTCGCGCAGCTCGTCCTCGGTGACCACGAACGGCCCGCCGGCCGGCGCCGGTCCCGGCACCACGACGTTGGCCACGCCGATCAGCAGCCGCGCCAGGGGCGCCAGCGGCCGCACGAACACGGCGACCAGCGGCGCCGTCATGAGCGCCACGCGCTCGGTGTTCTGCAGGGCCAGCGTCTTGGGCGCGGCTTCCGCCACCACGAACATGCCCATGCCCGCGGCGGCCACCGTGAGCGCCACCGCGGCGGCGTCCGGCAGGTGCCGGTCTGCCACCACGGCGACCAGGGCGACGGCCGTGACCTGCAGCAGCAGGACCGCCAGCGCCAGGATGTTCAGCGTGCGCACCGGGTGCTCGACCAGGCGCAGCAGGGTGCGCGCCCGCCGGCCGCCGTCCTCGACCAGCTTCGCGGCGCGGTGGACGGTCATGCGCGACAGGGCGGCCTGGGCCGCGGAGAAGACCGCGGCGAGCAACACCAGCAGTGCCGAGCCCGCCACGGTCCAGGTATCGCCAGGTGTCATGGGTGCTCGCCTCGCTCGGCGGTCGACGGCTCCGCGGCGAAGCTTGCCAGAAGGCGGTCGGTGAGGCCGAACATCTCCGCCCGCTCCGCCGGCTCGGCGTGGTCGTGCCCCAGCAGGTGCAGGATGCCGTGCACGAGCAGCAGCTCCAGCTCGGCCGCGAACGTCTTGCCGTGCTCGGCGGCCTGCGCGGCGGCGACGGCCGGGCACAGCACCACGTCGCCGAGGATGGCCGGCTCGCCCGGCAGCGTCTCCCCCGGCAGGTCCATCGGGAAGGCGAGCACGTCCGTGGGGCCCTGCTTGCCCATGTGGTGGCCGTTCAGCTCCGCCATGTCGTCGGCGTCGACGCACAGCACGGACAGCTCCATGCCGTCCGGGACGCGCCGGTCGGCCAGGACGTGGCGGGCCAGCCGCTGCAGGCGCTCGACATCCACGTCGGGCGCCGCGCCGGACCCGGCCTGCTCGTCGGCCACGAAGACGGCCATCGCGTCAGTCTTCCCGCTCGCGGGAGGAGTCCCAGGCCGAGTACGCCTCGACGATGTCCTGCACGATGCGGTGGCGCACGACGTCGCGCGCGCCCAGCTCGCAGAACTCCACGCCCTCGATGTCGGTGAGGATGTCGCGCACCAGGCGCAGGCCGCTGTGCTTGCCGCTGGGCAGGTCCACCTGCGTGACGTCGCCGGTGACCACCGCCTTGGAGCCGAAGCCCAGACGGGTCAGGAACATCTTCATCTGCTCCGGCGTGGTGTTCTGCGCCTCGTCCAGCACGATGAAGCTGTCATTCAGAGTTCTACCACGCATATAGGCCAGGGGGGCGACCTCGATGGTGCCGCGCTCCATCAGCAGGGTGAGCTGCTCGGCGTCCATCATGTCGTGCAGGGCGTCGAACAGCGGGCGCAGGTACGGGTCGATCTTCTCCGCGAGCGTGCCCGGCAGGAAGCCGAGCCGCTCCCCCGCCTCCACGGCCGGCCGCGTGAGGATGATGCGGTTGACCTCCTTGCGCTTGAGCGCCAGGACGGCCATCGCCATCGCCAGGTAGGTCTTGCCGGTGCCCGCGGGGCCGATGCCGAACACCACCGTGTTCTGCCGGATCGCGTCCAGGTAGCGCTTCTGCCCCAGCGTCTTGGGACGGATCACCTTGCCGCGGTGGTGCAGCGCCTCGTCGCTCAGCACCTCCGAGGGGCTGGGGTGCTCCGCTCCCTGGATCATGGCGATGGTGGCGCTGACGTTGCCCTCGTCCAGCCCCTGGCCCTTGTCCAGGAGCTTCACGAACTCCTCGAAGACGGCCACGACCTTGCGGCCCTCTTCCTCGGGGCCGGTGACCGTGATGTCGTTGCCGCGCACCAGGATGTCGACGTCGAAGGCCTTCTCGACCATCTTGAGCAGCTCGTCGCGCGTGCCGAGCAGCGACACCATGTTGTGGTGGCCGGGGACGGACGTCTTGACCTGTGCGGGTGCGCTCAAGAAGAGGCTCTGGCTGTCGGCGACGGGAACGCCCGGGATTTTACCTGCCGCGCCGTCCGCTCACACCGGCTCACCGCACGGCCCAGGCCGCGGAGGCGTAGGGGTCGCGCGGCGGCGCCGGCCGGGGGCCGAGCTTGGCCAGCAGCTCGTCCGGCACCTCGACCTCCAGGCGCAGCAGCGCGCCGCCCAGCGCCTTGCCCAGGTTGTCCGCGCGCAGCGAGCGCGGCCCGCCGCCGCCCAGCGCCTGCTCCATCACGAACTTCAGCCCATGCACGTTCGGTGCGGCGTAGCGGGTGACCTCGCCCAGGACGAAGTCGCCGAACAGCGCCTTCACGCGCTCGGCGGTGACCTCGCGCTCCAGCACGGCGTAGACCTCGTCGATGTGCGGCCCGGCGGGCGCGAACAGCCCCAGGTCGCTGCGGTCGCCCTTGTCGCCCGACCGTGCGATCGCGATCTGCGCCAGCTTCACCTTGGCCATGCCTGCCGCCCCCACTCTCCCAACCTGGAACGTTCGTCCGGTATCTCGGACGAACGTTCAATGTGTCAGACGTGTTCGACCTGCACGCGCACGCCCTCGTCGACGGCCCGCTTGTCCACCAGCCCTGTGTGGATGCGCAGCAGGGCACTGGACTTGGGGCGCGAACGCCCGGCGGGCGTGAAGCCCGCGGGCGGCGCGGACAATCCCAGCGGCACGACGTGGCGCGGCACCTGGTCGACGACGTCGCGGTCGGCCGCGCGCCACGCCATGCGCACCACCACCTCGCTCGGCTGGTCCACCTCGTCCAGGTTCACGGCCGGCCCGTGCAGCGCGTTCACGCCGAACAGCTCCACGTGCCAGTCGTCCAGCTCCAGGCCGGCCACCTCGATGCGCTTGCGGGCGATGTCGGCGGCGGCGCGCGCCTTTGCCTCCGCGTCCGGCCAGCCGAACGCGATGGACAGGTCCGCGGCGTAGCCCTCGGCGACCGCGCCGACGACCTTGTAGGTCGGCGTCGCGGGCTTGCCGGTCACGCCGGTGACGCGGACCCGGTCGCCGCCCAGGTCCTCCAGCGTCAGCGTGGTCATGTCCACCACCACGTCCGGCGTCAGGTAGTTGCCCGGGTCGTGCACCTCGTAGAACAGCTGCTGGCGCACCGTGTCGTAGTCCACGCGGCCGCCCGCCACCTCCGGCTTGAAGATGGTGGCCGTGCCGTCGGCGGCGACGTCGGCCAGGGGGAAGCCGAAGCGCCACGGCTCCGGCACCTCCCACCAACGGCCCGCGTGGTTGCCGCCGGTGGACTGCCCGCTGCACTCCAGCAGGTGGCCGACCAGCATGCCGGCGGCGAGCTTGTCCCAGTCGTCCCAGGCCCAGCCGTGCTCGTGGACCAGCGGCGCCAGGAACAGCGCCGCGTCGGCCACCCTGCCGGTGAGCACCAGGTCGGCCCCGGCCTCCAGCGCCTCGACCAGCGGGCGGGCGCCCAGGTAGGCGTTGGCGAACGCCAGCGCCTCGGCACTGGGGAAGTCCTCCGGCAGCAGCGCCGGGCGGCCCAGCACGTCGTCGCCGACCACGGTCGCCACGGTGAAGCCCTTGAGACCGAAGCGGTCGGCGGCCTTGGTGATCATCTGCGCGGCCGCGTGCGGGTTGATGCCGCCGGCGTTGGTGATGACCCTGGTCTTGCCGTCGATCACGGCGGGCAGCAGCTGCAGCAGGTACAGCGGCAGGTCGCGCGTGTAGCCCAGTGACTCGTCCCGCGCGCGGTCCTTGTTGAGGATCGCCAGGGTCAGCTCGGCGAGCGCCTCGAGCACGACGTAGTCGGGCTGCTCGGTGAGCAGGTCCGCGAGCGGGCCGGGGGCGTCGCCGTAGAAGCCCTGTCCCCCGGCGATGCGCACGGCGCCGTCGGGTCGCTCGATCACACCAGGGCCGCCTTGCGCGGGTAGGCCACCTTCGGGTCGGTGTGCACGTTGATCAGGTAGGGCACGCCGCTGTCGAAGCCGCGCTTGAGGGCGGCGGCCAGGTCACCGGCCTTGTCCACCGTCTCCCCCGCGCCGCCGAGCGCGCGCACGATCGCGTCGTAGCCGGTCTCCTGCCGCAGGTCCGCCGCCACGTCCCAGCCGGCGTACATCTGCTGCATGGGGTACTTCTCCAGCGCCCACATGCCGTTGTTGCCCACCACCATCACCACCGGCAGGTTGTGGCGCACCAGCGTGTCGACGTCCATGAGGCTGAAGCCCGCGGCGCCGTCGCCGAGCATCAGCGCCACCTGCGCGTCGGGATGAGCCAGCCGCGCGGCCGCCGCGTAGCCCGGCCCGGTGCCCAGGCAGCCGTACGGCCCGGGGTCCATCCAGCGCCCGGGCTCGTAGGTGTCGACGTACTTGCCGGCGTAGCTCACGAAGTCCCCGCCGTCGCCGATGACCACGGCGTCGCGCTCCAGGGCCTTGCCGAGCTCGCCGTAGATGCGCGCCGGGTGGATCGGGTCGGCCTCGGACTCCAGCAGGTCGCGCTCGCTCGCGCGCTCGGCGTCCTCGACGCCGCGCAGCTCGGCCACCCAGGCGTCGCGCGCGGCCTGCGTCTCGCCGGCCGGGCCCTCGACGCCCTGGGTGATCTCGGCCAGCGCGGCGGCCAGGTTGCCGCTGACGCCCGCGGCCAGCGGCCGGTGCCTGGCGACCAGGTCCGGGTGCGCCACGACGTGCACCACCTGCGCCTCGCCGAAGTGGCCGAAGCCCAGGCGGAAGTCCAGCGGCGTGCCGATGACCATGACCACGTCCGCGCCCTTGAGCGCGGCGCCGCGCGCGCGGGAGAAGCACAGCTCGTGGTCGGCCGGCAGGCAGCCGCGGCCCATGCCGTTGAGGATCGTCGGCACGCGCAGCGTCTCGACGAGGTCGCGCAGCGCCTGCCAGGCACCGTCGAACCACACGTCCGTGCCGGCGATGATCACCGGCTTGCGCGCGCCCCGCAGGACTTCGGCCGCCCGCGCCACCGCATCGGTGTCGACCGGCTGCGGCTCCGGCGGCGCCCAGCCGGGCACGGTGGCCTCGTCGGCGGGCAGGAAGATCACGTCCATCGGGATGTCGACGAACGCGGGCCCGCGCTGCGGCGTGCTCGCCACCCGGAAGGCATCCAGCACGTCGCGCGCGACCTCGCCCGGAGCGGTGGAGGTCATCGCGTGCTTGGTGAGCGCCCGCATGAACGCGACGTGGTCCATCTCCTGCAGCGACCCGGCGCCCCACGTGGCCTGCGGCGCCCGGCCGCCCAGGACCAGCACCGGGGAGCCGTTGAACTTGGCGCCCGCGACGGCGCTGGCGCCGTTGGTGATGCCCGGGCCGGCCGTGAGCGCGGCGACCTGCGTGCGGCGGGTGAGCTTGGCCATGCCCTCGGCGGCGAACGTCGCGGTCTGCTCGTGACGGGTGTCGACGATGCGGATGCCGGCGTCGCGGCAGCCGTCGTACAGCGGGAAGATGTGGCCGCCGGACAGGGTGAACAGGTGCTCCACACCCGCGGCCTTCAGCGCCCGCATCGCCAGGACGCCGCTCGCCAGCTCCGCCATGGTCGCTCCCTCTCATCGATCGATCGAACGGACCCGCAGCCTAGACCGTGGAGGCCACGGGTCGGGGTGACAGCTCGGCTCTCTGTGCGGACTCTACGAGTTCGGTGGGGGTTCGGCCGCGCATCCAGTTTCCGTGGTTGCGGCGGCGGGTGTTGTAGCGGTGGAGCCAGCCTTGGAGCTGGCGGT
>DATMKC010000432.1:0-10079 GCA_035553555.1 Egibacteraceae bacterium
GTTGCTGGGGGGTGGCGACGACGTGCTGGGCGCGGCCCTGGCGGCACGGCTGCCGCTGGCGCGAGCGGCCGACGATGCCTGGTCGCTGCCGGCGCCCCTGGGCGACCTCATCCAGCCCGCGCCACTGGAGCCCTCGGAGGCGGTCGCCGTGGCCGAGTGGTGCCTGGCGCGCGACCTGGCCGCCGAGGCGTTCGCCGTGCTGTGGGCCGGCGGGCACGACGAGGCCGCGCTCGGACTCCTGGAGCGCTGCGGCGGCGCGGAAGCGGAGGCGCTGCTGGCCGGCTGGACCGGACCCCTGGAGCTGCCGTCCTGGCGCCTGCGCGACACACCCGTGGCCGCCGAGCGGCTGGCGTCGGCGGCGGAGCGCGCCGGCCATCCGCAGCGGGAGCCGCGACGGCGCCTGGCCGCCGTCCCCGACGTCCACGGGCCCCTGGCGGGGCAGCGGGAGCGGGCGCAGCTTGCCCGTGACCTGCTGCAGCGCGGCCATGGGGCGGAGGCACGCCGCGAGGCGGCCACGCTGCTGCGCGAGACGACCGCGCCGGATGTCCGCGCCAGGGCGCTGGAGATCATCGCCAGGGTGGCGCGCCGCGCCGGCAGCGCCGAGGAGCTGTCCCTGGCGTCGACGCTGTTGCGCGAGGCGCTGGCGCTGTGGCGGCGGGAGGACGAACCCGGACGCGTCGCGGAGACCCGGCTGCACCTGGCCTGGGTGGACCGCGACCGCGGTCACAGCGCGCTGGCCCTGGAGCGCGTCGCCACCGTGCGGCGCGGCGCCCCGCCAGGCGGCGCGCTGTGGGTGCAGGCCACCCTGGCCGAGGCGGCGCTGCTGTGCGACACGGGACGGTGCCAGGCGGCGGGCGCCCTGGTGGACGAGCTCGAGCGGGTGGCGTGGGCCTGGGCGGGACCGCGCGTGAAGTCCCGGGCCGCCGTGGTCCGCGCCTGGGCGGCCGTGCACGCCGAGCACGACGAGGACGCGGCCCGGCGGACGGAGGAGATCACCGCGGACCTCCTGGGCTGGATGGACGGCGTCTGCGGCCTGCGCAACCTGGCCGCCGCCGCCGAGATCTGGGCCCGGCTGGGCCGGCACGACCGTGTGGCGTGGTGCCTGCGGCTCATCGACACGGTGCAGGTGGCGCCGGACTGGGAGGTCACGCTGGCGCGGGCCGGCGCGGAATGCCGCATCGGCGACCCGGTCGCGGCCATGGCGATGCTGCGCCCGCTGGAGCCGCCCGGCGCCGCCCCCGGCCGGGACCGCTGGCGCGTGCTGCTGCTGGGGGCATTCGCCGCGCTGCGGGCAGGCGCGCAGGACGCGCCTGCCCGGGCGGTCGCGGCGCTGCAGGCCGCCGTGGCCGCGGGGGACCCCTATGCGCCGTTCGTGCGGGAGCGCGACCTGGCCCGGCGGGTCCTGGCCGCGGCGGGCCCGGTCGCCGGAGGTGCCGGGTGAGGGTCCGCGTCCTGGGCCGCTTCGCGGTCACGCGGCCAGGTGCCGATGTCACCCCGACCGGCATCCAGGCCCAGCTGCTCAAGGCACTGGTGTGCGGCGGCCGCCCCATGCACTGGGAAGAAGTGGTGGAAGTGGTGTGGCCGGGCACGGGTCCCAAGCGCGGCCGCATCCGGCTGCGCAACGCGCTGAGCCGCCTGCGGGGCCGGTGCGGACCGGTGGCGATGCGCGCGGGCGCGATGCTCATGATCCCGCCCGAGGTCGGTGTCGACGCCGTGGAGTTCGAGGCACTGGCGCAGCGGGCGTTGGAGGCGGGGCCCTCGGAGGAGGGGCTGCGCCTGGCACGGCAGGCCCTGGAGCACTACCGCGGGGACCTGCTGCCGGAGGATCGCTACCTCGACTGGACCATGCCGTTCCGCGAACGGCTGCGCAGGCGCTTCCGCGGGCTGGTCGACCTGCTGGCGTCCGACGCGCGAGCACGCGGGGATTTGGAGGGCGCGCTGCTGCTGCTGGAGCGCGCCTTGGCCGACGAGCCCGAGGACGAGGGGCTGGCCCTGGACACCGTGGAGCTCCTGCTCGCCCTGGGGCGGTCCGGGTCGGCCGTCCGGCTGCTGGACCGGGTGCGGGCGGAGTTGGACCAGCAGGGCGTCCCCGTGTCGGCCCGCTGGGGCGACCTGCGCCGGCAGGCGCGTGGACCCGAGCAGGGCGCCGGCTAGGCCTTGCGGAAGCGGTCGACCCAGGCCCGCAGCGTGTCCGAGCCGGCGGACGAGGCCTGTGCCCAGGACTCGTACTCCAGGACGGCGTCCAGGCCGGCGTGCTCCGCCGCCAGGCGCACGCTGCGCTTGATGTGCCGTGCCAGCGCCGGCTCGGCCACCGCGAACCGGCGCGCCAGTTCGACGGCGGCCGCCACCGGGTCCGCTTCCGGACCTTCCGCCAGGCCCCACGCCACGGCTCGCTCCGCGTCGAGCGTGTCACCCAGGAGCAGGGTCCGCAGGGCTCGCGAGGGGCCGAGCGCCTGCACCAGGAACCAGGTGCAGCCACCGCCCGGGTGCAGGCCGATACGGGCGAAGGTCGCACCGAAGGCGGCGTCGGGCCCGGCCACACGGACGTCGCACGCCAGCGCCAGGTTCAGGCCGGCACCGACGGCCGCGCCGTTCACCGCGGCGATCGTGGGGATGGCCAACTCCCGCAGGGCCAGGAAGCCGCGGTAGTAGCGCTGCAGGCGCGCGCGCGTCTCCTCGACCGGGCGGTCGGCGTCGCCGAACAGGGCGGGCAGGTCCGCGCCGGCGCAGAACGCCTCGCCCTCGCCGGTGACGACCAGCGCCTTCGCGGCCGGGTCGGCCGCCAGTGCGGCGGCGGCGTCGACGAGTTCGGCGCCCATCGCCTCGTCCATGGCGTTGCGCCGGTCGGGATCGGTCAGCGTGAGCAGCCAGACCCCGTCTCCCAGCGCGTCGCGTCGCGTCTTGGCCACGTCCCTCGTCCTTTCGCCGGGGGCAGCCTAGAGCACGCCGGGAGCGCTGTTCGCGACTGTGCGTAATCGCGTGGAGACCGTATGCTTTTACGGTTTGGCGGGAGAGAGAGCCGTCGCGCACGCGGACGGGACCTTTGAGGGGGAATTTCATGGACAGCAGCACGCCCACGACGGCAGGGCTGGAGCGCATCGCGCCCGTAGAGCCGCCGTACGACGCGGAGGTCGACGCCGAGCTCGGCCGCTGGATGCCGCCGGGCAGCCCGTTCGAGCCGCTGCAGGTGTTCCGGGTGCTGGCCCGCAACCTGCCGCTGATGCAGCGCATGCTGCCGCTCGGCTCGGGCCTGCTGAATCACCCGTCGGTCAGCCACCGGGACCGCGAGCTGATCATCCAGCGCACGTGCGCCCTGGCCGGCGCGGAGGCCGAGTGGGCCACGCACGTCTTCGCCTTCGGCAAGGCCGTCGGCATCACCAGGGAGCAGACCGCCTCGCTGGTCTTCGGCGGCCCGGCCGACGCCTGCTGGACGGACGAGCGCGACCGCCTGGTCATCGAGCTGTGTGACCAGCTGCACGCGACCGCGACCGTGACGCCGGACCTGCGGGGCCGGTTGGCGCGGGAGTTCGACGACGGCCAGGTGGTGGAGCTGCTGGTCATCGCCGGCTGGTACCGCACGTTCTCCTACGTGGTCAACGGCGCCGGCGTCACGCCGGAGGAGTTCGTCCCCCGCTTCACGGACTTCCCGCTGCCGTAGGACCGGTGCCTGCCACGGGGACGGCACCCGCACGGGCCGGCGCGGTGCCCGGCGTGCCTGACTAGACTCCGGTCCGACGCGGACGGAAAGGTCGCCGGCACGTGAGCACGTGGGAGGAACTGCGCGCCCAGGCGGCGGCGTGCACGCGCTGCCGCCTGGCGTCGGGTCGTACCCAGGTGGTGTTCGGCGTGGGCGATCCGGACGCCTCGCTCATGTTCGTCGGTGAGGCTCCCGGCTTCCACGAGGACCAGCGCGGCGAGCCCTTCGTCGGGCGTGCGGGCAAGCTCCTCGACACCCTGTGCGCCGACGTGGGCCTGTCGCGCGAGCGCGGTGTCTACATCGCCAACGTCCTGAAGTGCCGCCCGCCGGACAACCGCGACCCGCTGCCGGACGAGATCGCCGCGTGCAAGCCGTTCCTGCTGGAGCAGCTTGCGCACGTCGACCCGGGCGTCGTGGTGACGCTGGGGGCGTTCGCCACCCGCCCCCTGCTGGCCGACGCCGAGCCGGGGCCGCCGGATCCGTCCCGCGTGTCCGTGAGCAAGGTGGCGGGGTATCGCTTCCACGTGCACGGGCGGACGCTGATCCCCACGTATCACCCGGCCGCCGCGCTGCGCGGCAACGCGGCGGCGCTGGACGCCCTGCGCCGCGACCTGCGCCTGGCCGCCGACGTGCTGGCCGGCCGTGTGCCGACGGCGGCGGAGGCCCTGGGCCTGAGCGCCCCGGCGGAGCCGCCGGCGGCCGCCCCGGCCGCCGACGCGCCCGGCGGGGACCCCGCGCTCCAGTTGAGGCTGCTCTAGATGAGCGAGTGCACGCTGCGCAGCGCGTCGCCGGAGGAGACCCGCGCCATCGGCGCCGCGCTCGCCGGTGCGCTGCGCGCCGGCGATGTCGTGTCCCTCACCGGCGAGCTCGGTGCCGGCAAGACCTGCCTGGTCCAGGGTGCCGCGGCCGCCCTCGGCGTGGCCGAGCGGGTCACCAGCCCTTCGTTCCTGCTGCGCAAGGACTACCAGGGGCGCGTGCCGGTGCTGCACCTGGACGTCTACCGGCTGGAGACGCTGCGCGACGTCATGGACATCGGCTGGGACGAGGCGGTGGACGGCTCGCGCGTCAGCTTCGTCGAATGGGGGGATGCCATGAGCCCCCTGCTGCCGGAGGAGTATCTCGAGGTCGACCTGCGCGCCGTCAACGACGACCAGGCTGCCCTGGGCGAGGAGCCTCGCCGGCTGCTGTTGCGCGCCCGCGGCGAGGACTGGGCGCGGCGGCTGGCCGAGCTCGTGCCGGCGCTGAGGCGCTGGCGGGACCCGGGCTCGGCATGCTGATCCTGGGCATCGACACCTGCACCGGCCGGACCAGCGTCGCGCTGGGCTCCGGCGACGGCGTGCTGGCGAGCGCCTCGCTGGCGCGCCCCACGGCGCACGGAGGGTTCCTGGCTCCCGCCATCGAGTTCTGCCTGCGGCAGGCCGGCGCCGGGGTGGGCGACCTGCACGGCGTCGCGGTGACGCTGGGGCCCGGGCTGTTCACGGGGATGCGCGTGGGCATCGCGACGGCGCAGGCGCTCGCGCACGCGCGCCGGCTGCCCGTGGTCGGCCTGGCGTCGCTGGACCTGCTCGCGTTCCGGGTTCGGCACGCGCGCCGCCCCGTGTGCGCGGTCCTGGACGCCAAGCGCAAGGAGCTGTTCTGGGCCTTCTACCGGCCGGTCCCCGGCGGGGTGCAGCGCGAGGGGGAGTTCCGCGTGGGACCAGCCGAGAAGCTGGCCGCCGAACTGGAGGCCTCCGGCCAGGACACGCTGTGCGTCGGCGACGGCGCCGTGGCCCACCGGTCGCTGCTGGAGTCGGCCGGCGCGGACGTGGACCCGTCGCCCGCGCTGGCCTCCCCGCACGCCGAGAGCCTGGTGGAGCTGGCCGTGCCGCGCTTCCTGCGCGAGGAGACGCAGCGCGCCGAGGAGCTGCGACCGGTGTACCTGCGCCAGGCCGACGCGCGCATCGGCTGGCGGGAGCGCGGCGTGCTGTCCGGCGGCATGGCCGGTCCCTCGGGCGGCGGGCCGGCCGCCGGGGAGGCAGGCTGATGGTCATGGCAGCCTCCCGCCGCCTCGCGCTCTCCGGCGTCCGCCTGGAGCCGATGCACCCCCGGCACCTGCGCCAGGTGCTGGCGATCGAGCAGGCGGTGTACCCGCGCCCCTGGACGCCGGGAGTGTTCCTGTCGGAGCTGGAGGCGGGGGACTCGCGCCGCTACTACGTGGCGCTCGCGGGCCGCGGTGGACGGCTCGCGCGGCTGCGCGGTCCCCGCGTGGTCGGCTACGGCGGGATCATGGTGCAGGTCGGCGAGGCGCACGTGACCACCGTGGCGGTGGACCCGCGCGAGCACCGCCGCAAGGTGGCCAGCCGCCTGCTGGTGCGCCTGCTGGCGGACGCGCGCGCCATGGGCGCCGAGGCGGCGACCCTGGAGGTGCGCACCACCAACCTGGGCGCGCAGCGGCTGTACCAGGCGTTCGGGTTCGCGCCCGTCGGGGTGCGGCCCGGCTACTACGCCGAGACCGGCGAGGACGCGCTCATCATGTGGGCGCACGAGCTGCAGGGCGAGCGGATGCGGCAGCGGCTGGAGGAGCAGGCCGCCAGGCTGGACCAGCCTGGCGGCGCCAGCGGCCAGCCCGACCTGGAGGTGCCGTGGGTGCGCGGCCGCACCGGACTGGAGGGCTGACGTGCTGGTGCTGGGCATCGAGACGTCCTGCGACGAGACCGCCGTGGCGCTGGTCGAGGACGGACTGCGCGTGCGCTCCAACGTCATCGGCACGCAGGTGGACCAGCACCGCCCCTACGGCGGCGTGGTGCCGGAGATCGCCGCCCGCGCGCACCTGGAGCTCATGCTGCCGGTGCTGGACCGCGCGCTGATCGAGGCCGGCTGCACCTACGACGACGTGGAGGGCATCGCCGTCACCGTGGGCCCCGGCCTGGTCGGGGCCCTGCTGGTGGGCGTCGCGGCCGCCAAGTCGCTGGCGCTGGCGCGCGACGTGCCGCTGATCGGGGTCAACCACCTGGAGGGGCACATCTGCGCGACCCAGCTCGAATTCGGCCCCCTCGCGCTGCCGCTGGTCGCCCTCATCGTCAGCGGCGGCCACACCAGCGTCATCCTGCTGGACGAGGACGGCCATTCCCGAACCCTCGGCGCGACCATCGACGATGCGGCCGGGGAGGCGTTCGACAAGGTGGCGCGCTTCCTGGGGCTGCCGTACCCGGGCGGGCCGGAGATCGACCGGCTCGCCCGCGACGGCGACCCCGCCGCCATCGCGTTCCCCCGGGCGCTCATGCACGAGCGCGGCTACGACTTCTCCATGTCCGGCCTGAAGACCGCCGTGGTGCGCGAGCTGCGCCGGCGCGAGGCGGCCGGCGAGCCGATCCACCTGCCGGACGTGGCCGCGTCGTTCCAGGAGGCGCTGGTCGACGTCCAGGTGCGCAAGACCGTCGCGGCCGCGGTCGACCACGGCGTGCCGACCGTGACCGTGGTCGGCGGTGTGGCGGCGAACTCCCGGCTGCGCCAACGCATGGAGCAGGCGTGCGCCAAGGCGGGCCTGCGCCTGCTGGTGCCGTCGCCGGCGCTGTGCACCGACAACGGCGCCATGATCGCGGCCGCCGGCTTCAACCGCCTGGCCGCCGGCGAGCGCACGGCGCTGTCCGTGGACGCCGACCCGAACCTGCCGCTGCGGCCGATCCCGGTCGCGCCGGCCGCCCCGCGCGCGTGAGCGCCACCCGGGCCCCGGGTGACCCGCGCCGGCTGCATCCCGACGAGGTCCCCGCGCTCACCCGCCGCCTGGAGACCGGCTTCGCCACGGCGGGTCCCGCCGTGGCGAGCCTGCTGAACCAGCACCTGCTGGACGCGCTGGACCAGGGCGAGCACGAGCGCTTCGTGCTGTGGCCCGGTGACGACCCGGTGGCGGTGCTGTACGCGGCGGCCAACTCCAGCGCGATCCCGGCGGGGCATCCGTCCGCCGCCCGTGCGCTCGCCGGGCCGCTGGAGCGCAGCGGCTGGCGCGTGCTCATCGGCGACGCCCCGCTGACCCAGGCGCTGGTGGACACCGTGCCCGCACCGCTGTTCCGCCGCGGGCCGCGGGTGCGCGAGCAGCGCTTCATGGTGCTGCGCAACCCCCGGCGGCGCGTCGTGGCCGGCCTGCGCCCGGCAGGGCTGGCGGACCTGGAGGCGGTGACGGAGTTCGCCTGCCGGCTGCACGAGGAGGACCTCATGGGGCCGCCCATCTCGCGCTCCGGCCGGGGCGCGGTGCGCGTGCGCATGATGGAGGCGACGTCGCGGTCGGCGGTCTGGGTGGTCGAGCGCGGCGGGAAGCCGGTGGCCAAGGTGGACCTGTCGCTGTGCAGCCGCCGCCGTGGCGCGCAGGTGGCCGGCGTGTACGTGCTTCCGGAATGGCGCGGCCACGGCATCGCCGCCGCCGCCGTCGGCGAGATCGGCGCGCACCTGCTCGAGCAGGGCTTCCCCGGCGTCACCCTGCACGTCCGCTCCGACAACGCCGCCGCCATCCGCGCCTACGAGCGCGCCGGTTTCACCGACGAGGCGGCGCTGGTGCTGGCGCTGCGCTGAGCCGTCGGACGGCGCCGTCACCCGTTCCGGGGACACGGGCACTACGCCGTTTGGACCATGCCGCCGTAGTCACTCTGGGCACGCGGGAACGGCCGGATCGGGTGAGGCCCTCGCCGTCGCTTGCTGCCGATTCCTACTCCGACGTCACGAAACGGACATGGAGTCGGATCGATGCAGCCGCGCAGGTCTTCCCGCCCGAGCTACCCGCTCGTGGCACTCGCCCTCGTCGCCGGGATGCTGGGCGCCGTGCCCGGCAGCGCGGCGGTGTCCGGCGAGCCGGCGGCCGCCCCGGCGCACGACCACGCGAGCCACGACCACGGGGCGCCGGACGCGCGTCCCGCCGTCCACGACCTGCTCCACGTCGACCCGGTCGTCACCATCCGCGAGCTGGCGCCGGGCGAGCCGCTGCCGTCCGCGCCGGGCATCGCCGGCCCCGCGATGGGCGATGGCGCCCAGGCGTCGGAGGACGGCTACGCCACCGCCGCGGACGAGGACCAGAGCGCCATGTTCCTGCCGGACTTCGGCGGGGGCAGCGGCGGCACCACGACCGCGCCGAGCACCCGGCGCCCGTCCAGCCGCGAGCCGCAGGGCAAGGTGGACCGCGTCAGCTCCCCGGCGCCCATGGTGCGCCCCATCATGGTGTCGGCGACGGTGGACTACGCCGGCCAGGTCGCGCCGCTGGTG
The DNA here is from genome assembly GCA_035553555.1 of Egibacteraceae bacterium. GTDB lineage: Bacteria > Actinomycetota > Nitriliruptoria > Euzebyales > Egibacteraceae > DATMKC01. The sequence continues at coordinate 8,927 of DATMKC010000432.1, forward strand.
TTCCCGGAGGGCGCGCTGCCGTACAAGTTCTGGGTCGAGCGCGCGCTGGCCAACCGCCACGGGCTCGGGCAGGTCGTGGGCGCCGTCGGCCAGTGGGACGGCATCCCGGGGTCGCGCTGGGCCACCCAGCACGTCGGCGTGGTGGAGGAGCGCGTGGGCGCGGCCGCCGCCGACGGCCGCTCGATCATCTTCTACAAGTCCGACTGCCCGGCCGGCGTGGGCGGCTACGCCTACTGGCAGACCGCCACCGGCGCGGCGGACGCCCGCTACGGCGACGCCGCGATCTACATCACCGAGGTGGACGTCGGCATCTGCACCGCGGTCACCAACGACGAGGCGCTGCGCGCCGTGCTGGCGCACGAGATCGGCCACGCCATCGGCATGGAGCACCTGTGCGACCCCGGGCAGCCCTGCTGGAAGGACGGCATGGGCGCCGGCCCGCACGGCTGCCGCGTGATGTACGCGGCGTCGTCCTCCTGCCGCCGCGTCATCGGCGAGCCCGAGCGCACGGCCGCCGTGCACAACTACCCGACCATCCGCCGCCTGTCCGGCCCCAGCCGCGTCGAGACGTCCGCCCGCGCGTCCTTCGCCGGGTTCTCGCAGCGCGCGGCCGGCGCGGTGGTGCTCGCCCGCAGCGACCGCACCGCCCACGGCCCGCTGGCCGCGGCCGCGCTGAGCGGCGCGCTGCGCGGCGGCTTCCTGCTCGGCTCTCCCGCGTCCTCCGGGTGCCTGACCGGCGCGGCCGCCGAGGAGCTCGCCCGTGCCGCCGCCGACCCCGGCCGCGTGGTGCTGGTGGGCGACTGGCCGCAGACGTGTGACACGGCGCTGGCCGCCTGGAACCTGGCGGTGGAGCGTGTCGGCGCGGCCGCGGACCCGGTGGCGATGGGCGTCGACGTCGCCGCCCGCGTGGCCGCCAGCGGCCGGATGGGCAATTCGGTGTTCATCGTGTCCGCCAAGGCCGACGCCACGGGCCACGTGCCGGACGGTGTCGCCGCCGGCGCCGCCGCGGGGGCCAACGCCGCACCCGTGCTGTACACCTCGCCGGAGCAGCTCGGCGCGCCGGTGGCGTCGTGGATCCGCAGCCAGCCCGGTGTGCGCCGCGCCTACGTGATGGGCGGCCCCGGGGCGGTGTCCGAGCGCGTGGTGCAGGACC
>DATMKC010000433.1:0-3739 GCA_035553555.1 Egibacteraceae bacterium
CACGAACTCCGCGTCGAGGCCGGCACCCCGGGCGCGCTCGCGCGCGACCTCGAGCAGCCCGGGCGTGAAGTCCACGCCGGTGACGTCCGCTCCCGCCCCGGCGGCCAGCAGCGCCGCGTTGCCCGTGCCGGTCGCCACGTCCAGCACCGCCATGCCGGGACCGATCCCGGCGCGCGCGACCACCGCCTCCGAGGCCGGCACCAGGTTCTTGCCGACCTCGGCGTAGTCGCCCGCCGCCCAGGTCCGCCGCTGAGCCTCGCGCAGCCGGTCCAATCCGTCGGTCATGCCGGCGCGCCGCCCACGTCCGGGACCGTGGCCTCCGGGGTCGCGCGGCGGGCCCGGCCCAGCACCGCCCCCGCGCGCGGCGTGACCGCGACCAGACGGCGCATCAGCACCACCGCCAGGCCGCGACCGTCACGCCCAAGCCGATGACCGCCCCGACGCGGTCGCCTGTGTCCACCGCGTTGCCCGCCATGACGCCTCCTGTCGCGCCTGCACGAACGTTCGATGCGGACGCTACGTCATCGGCCGCACCGCGGTGAGCTTCACCGGATCCTTCAGCGCACGGCGAGGCGGATGCGCTTGTTGTCCTTGCCCTTGGACTCGGTCTTGGTGACCTCCACTCGGCCGACCTCGGCGGTAGTGGCCACATGGGTGCCGCCGTCGGCCTGCTTGTCCAGGCCGACGATGTCGATGACGCGCAGCGGGTTGATCGACGCCGGGATCAGGTTGGCCTTGGTGCGGATCAGCGCCTCGTCGCGGTCCGCCTCGGCGCGGTCGACGAAGTCGACCAGGATCTCGCGCGCCCGCTGGATCTCCTCGTTGATCCGCCGCTGCGCCCACTGCCCGAGCTCGGCCGACATGGCGTCCAGGGGGAAGTCCAGGCGTCCCTCGCCCGGCTCCATGTTCCCGCCCGTCACGGCGACGCGGTAGTCCGCCCAGATGACGCCGCAGAGGATGTGCAGGGCGGTGTGGGTGCGCATCAGCAGGTGCCGGCGGTCCCAGTCGATGACGCCCTCGGCGGTCGTGCCCGGTGCCGGCAGGTCAGCCGCGGCCTCCGGGGCGATCCAGTGCCACACGAGCCCGCCGTCGGCGGACGTCCTGGCGACCGGCACGCGCCCGGCGCCCCAGTCCAGCACGCCGGTGTCCGGCGGCTGGCCGCCCCCGCCGGGGTAGAACGCGGTGCGGCTCAGCGCGACGCGGCCCTGCTCGGCGTCCACTTCCAGGACCTCGCCCTCGAACGCCCGCAGGTACGCGTCCGTCGAGTACAGCGTGTCGGTTCGCACGTGGCCCTCCTCAACGCCGAAGCGGGTGCAGTCCGGGCACTATGCCGCCCGATCTGCACCCGCTTCCAGGGAAAAGCTGTGGATCAGCCGCGCGCTAGCTCTGCGCCGAGAACGGCCCGGCCGGCTTGGCGCCCTCCAGGCTGGTGATCTCCGCCCACTTGCCCGCCAGCTCGTCGACGCCGGGCACCTCGCCCATCTGGACGCCCTGCGACTGGAAGTAGGCGACGCGCGCGTACTGCCCGCCGCCGGCCAGGATGATGATGCCGGTGTCGGTGCACTCCTCGGAGGCCAGGTGCACCACCGCCGGGGAGACGAAAGCCGGGTCGAACTGCTGGAGCATCTGCTCCGGCAGGATGTCCTCCGTCATGCGCGTCGCGGCGATCGGCGCGATGGCGTTGACGTTGATGTTGTACTTGCGCCCCTCCATGGCCAGCGTGTTCATCATGCCGACCATGCCGAGCTTGGCCGCCCCGTAGTTGGACTGGCCGAAGTTGCCGAACAGGCCCGAGGTGGACGTGGTCATGATGACCCGGCCGTAGTTCTGCTCGCGCATGTGCGTCCACGCCGCCTTGGTGACGTTGTACGAGCCGTACAGGTGCACCTTCAGGACGGAGTCCCACTGGGAGTCCTCCATCTTCACGAAGGTGACGTCGCGCAGGATGCCCGCGTTGTTCACCACGATGTCGACCTTGCCGAAGGCGTCGAGCGCGGACTTGATGATGCCCTGCGCGCCCTCGGTGGTGGCGACGTTGTCGTAGTTGGCCACCGCCTCCCCGCCGGCGTCCTGAATCTCCTTCACCACGTTGTCCGCCATCTCGCTGCCCGCGCCCGTGCCGTCCCGCGAGCCGCCGAGGTCGTTGACGACCACCTTGGCGCCGCGCTCGGCGAACAGCAGCGCGTGCTGACGGCCCAGGCCGCCGCCCGAACCCGTGACGACGACGACGCGCCCTTCGACTCCAGCCATGTCGGTTCCGCTCCTTGTGCTCTGTAGTGGAACGCTCGGCGCGGGAGCCTACCGGAGGTCGGCCATGGCTGACCAAGCGGGCCGGGGCCGGCGGGGCACGGTCGCGAGCGCTTCACCATCCCGGCGGCCTGCCGACCGGCACACTGGACCGCCGCCCGGTGGTCTTGCCGCGCTGGCCGCGCACGCGTGGCCCGCGCCACAGGGAGCATGCCGATGCCCGTGCCGCACCGTTCATGGAGGCGCCCGGCCCTGCACGTGGCCGTGGCGCTGGCGGTGCTGCTGGCCGGGCTGCCGTTCGCCGCCCCGGCGCACGCCGCGGCGGGGGACCGCTGGAGCCTGGCGGGTCAGGACCCCGTCACCACCGCGGTGGCGCTGAGCCGGTTCGCGTTCCCCGACGGGGCGCCGTCCGCCCTGCTGGCGCGCGCCGACGCGTTCCCCGACGCCCTGGCCTCCGGGCTGCTGCAGGACGAGGGGCCGCTCCTGCTCACCGCGGGGGCGGCGCTGGACACGGCGGCCCGCGAGGAGCTGGCGCGGCTGGGCGTGGAGCGCGTCACCGTGCTGGGCGGCACGGCGGCGATCACGGAGGCCGTGGCGGAGGAGCTGCGCCAGGCCGGCTACCGGGTGTCGCGGCTGTCCGGCGGGACGCGGGTGGACACCGCCGTCGCCGTGGCCTCGTCCCGCCCCGCCAGCCGCACGGTGCTCCTGGCCCGTGCCTTCGGCGGCAGCGGCGACGCCAGCCAGGGTTTCGCCGACGCCCTGTCGGCCGGGGCCTGGGCGGCCGCGAGCGGCTACCCGGTCCTGCTGTCGGAGACGGCGTCGCTGTCGGCCGCCACGGCGGCCTACCTGCGTGCCGCGGCCGTGCGCACCGTGATCATGGTGGGCGGCGCGGCCGCCTTGAGCGCCCAGGTGGAGCAGCAGCTGCTGGCCCTGGGCGTGGGCGTGCGCCGCGTGTCCGGGGCCGAGCGCGCGGCCACGGCGGTGGCGGTGGCGGAGGCTCAGGGCTGGGACTCCTCGGCGGACGTGAGCCAGGTGGTCGTGGTCCCGGGGCGTGGCGACAGCGCGTGGGCCGCCGGCTTCGGCGCCGCGGCGCTGGCCGCCGGCGGCGCCACCGCGGTCGTGCTGGCCGAAGGCGACGCGCTGCCCACGGCCACGCGGCGGTTCCTCAGGGCCGGGTCCGCGGACGTGGTCTGCGCGCCGCTGCTCGCGCGGGCGCGCTGCGACGAGGCCGCCGAGGAGCTGGGCACGTCGTCGCCGGAGCTCGCGGCCTTCGCGGGCACGGGCGCGGCGGACCAGGAGCGCGGCGCGGACGGCGAGCGCTCCTACACGGTCACGGTGGACGGCGGCGGCCCGGTCACGCTGGCGCTGGTGGACGCGAGGGCGTCGGCGGCGGGAGCGCCGGGCTGGGCCCTGGACGACGATGGCGACGGCGCGGCCGACCTCGCCAGCGGGCCGGTGATCACCGGCGTGGGCGGGCGGGCGGTGACCGGCG
>DATMKC010000434.1:0-2450 GCA_035553555.1 Egibacteraceae bacterium
GGCCGGGGGAGAAGAACGCTCCCCCGACCAGCAAGAGCAGGAGACGGGCCGCGCTGCGGAGCTGCGGACGGGCTCGGGGACGGCGCGGCTACGCCGCGCGCGGGCGCGGCAGCGCCCGCAAGTGCGCCTGCCAAGTTGGCAGAGAGCCGGCCCCGAGCCCTCGGGCTACGTCTGACACCCGGGACCGGCCCCCTGGACTACGGAGCCGGGTCCACCCGGCGCACCTCGACCGGGCCGGCCTTGGCCGCCCAGCTCTGTTCCTGGCGTCGACGTCGTGCCGCGTCGCGTGCGCGCCGCGCCGGCGACTTCTCGACGCCCGAGGTCGACGTGCCCTGCGCACCCTGCCGGACGCCGCTCACGCCGCACGCCCGTCAGGACAGCAGAACGGGCAGGTGTCACCGCCCGGCGCCGTCAGCGCCGGCGATGCCCAGGAGATGGGCGGGTGCGACTGCACGAGGTCGTCGGGGTCGGCCGGGTTCTCGACCCAGCCGTAGCAGTCGGTGAAGAACTCGCCGCAAGCACCGCACGGCCCCTCTTCCACCCACTCGGCCTTGCAGATCGGGCACGGCCCGTACGGGTCGGTCATGGTGACGCCGCCGCCTTCCTCGCCGCTCTCGCGGCATCGACACGATCTCGCCGGATCAGCGCCCGGAGGCGCTCGTACACCGCGTCACCGCCGCGCAGCTCGGCCGCGGTCAGCATGGCCGCGCACGCCCGGTACCGGACGACGAGCGCGTACTCAGCCGCGTCGAGTGCGGCGACCGCCGGCGCGCTCTCGGCCTCCTCGACGGCCTGGTCGTCGGTCACGTCCTCGACGCCGTAGAGCGCGGACAACTTCGGCGGGACGTAGATGACCGACCGGCCCTTGGTCGCCGCCTCGTACTCGTGCCAGAGCTTGAGGTCGCCGCCGTGGCCGGCGGCCGCGCTCTCGGCGATCTCGAACGGCGTGCGGGAGCCCTTGCGGCCGCGCTTGAGGTCGCCGCGCGCCATCTCGAGCGCGATCGTCGTGCTCTTGCCGAACGCGTCGTGGACCTTCGCCAGGTAGGCGCTCAGCCCGTCGGTCCCGCGGCTCATGTCGACGGGCCGCATGACCACGCCGTGTTCGCGGGACGGCGCGCCGTAGCCACGTCGCGCGACGTACCGCGCCCACGCCTTGTAGACCGCCTCTTCGATCTCGGCCAGCTCGGCCGCGGTGAGCGGGCGCGTGGTGAACATGAGCAGGTGGGTGTGCGGGTGCCAGCCGCGGTAGCCGCGGGTGATCTCGGTCGCCCTGATGGAGCCCAGGACACCGAGGCGGGTGAAGAGGGAGCGGACGGCGCGTGACTGCTGCACAGCACGCCAGCCGTTCAGGACCGTGTCGAGGGAGTCGGCGAGCGGGTCGGCCTTGGTGTGCGGGAGCGTCACCGTCAGGAAGCCCAGCCCGCCGCCGGCCTTGGCGTGCGCGAGCCCGAGCCGTTCGATCTGCTCGTACCGGCGCTGCCGGATCACCGGCGAGCACCGCGGGCACGCGTGGATGCTCTTGCAGGACCGCAGACCGCCCCAGCCGGCCCGACCGTCGCGCAGCTGGACCGTGGCGAAGTCGGCGCCGCCGTGGAGGTACCGCGCGCAGAACGCCGTCTGCGGCAACGACGTGACGCGCCAGATCGCGTAGAGCAGCCGGTACCGCCGGCCGCGCTCCTCGCGGAGCCGTTCGGCCTCCTCGGCCGGGTCCGGTGCCGCTGGTCTGCCAACAGACTTCCCTAGGTACCGAGAGCGGGCGCTACCGCGCCCGCCCGACTGGTCACGGCGCGTGGCCGCAGTCGTGGTCATGCGGCGTCCTGGTGGGTACCGTCAGCGCCAGCACCCGCCCGGCCTTCCGGGCCCGCAGTGGAGAAGCCAACGGCGAGAACCTGCGGCCGGGGTGCCGGGCGGTCTCCTCGCACGGTCGATCCAGCAGAGCCCTCAGCAAGCTCCAAGGGTCCGGTGGGCGAGGGGCCGCCCGCCCCGTGTTCGGGGTCGGCCAGGAGCCGGCCCAGGGTGCACGGCGACGGCACGTGCATCAGGTCGGTGAGTACGGCGGCAGAGCCGCTCCAGCGGCGAGGCATCCAAGGTCCGTTCGGCGGTCCGGTCACTTCCAGCAGTCCCTCAGCAGCCGCCATCGGACCACCAGATCGGCCCGAGGTGTGGGACGTGCGGGCAAGATCAGCGCGACACGCCGACAACTTTTTTCGGTCGCGGCGTGTCGCATGGCGTGTCGGGAGTTGGTGCACGCGGCGGGGCCCCCGGCGCCGCTGGCGCTTGCGCGCCGGCCAGCCCCTTGCGTGCGGCTCGGGGACGCGTGGGCAGGCGGGTGGAGAAGCCGTCAAGGGCGCTGCGCGGTCCTGCGGACGCGGCTACGCCGCCCCTTGACTGCCGGCAGCGTCGGCGGCTTGCAGAAGGGCACGGGGACGGCCCTAGAAGCAGGCTCCTGC